>NZ_JBKOOL010000026.1:0-47167 GCF_046764065.1 Nocardia sp. NPDC002869 | reverse complement strand
CCCCGCCGCCGCTGCTGCCCCGACGACCGCCCCCGCTACGCCCGCACCTGCCTCGGCCTCTGTGCCTGTCACCGGCGGATGGGCCACGCTCTCGGCCGCGATGACCGCCGAGGCCCCGCCGATCGCCGACCGTGAGGACTTGTCCGTGACGATCGCCCCCGGTGCTGCTTTCGGGCACCCGGCGGTGTTCATGCCGGGCCGTGCGGCGATCGAGATCGACGGCACTCGCCTGGCCATCGACCCCGCCACCGCCTGCCCGGAACGCACTAGCGACCGCAACCGCTACCCGGCGGTGTGGGGTGCGTTTGTGCACGAGTGCGCCCACGCCAAGCACACGAGGTGGACCCCGCCGCTGGTGGCGCACCCGGGGGTTGTCGATGCCGCGATGCTGCTCGAGGAATCCCGGATCGAGGCCGCCCAAATTCGCCGCCGCCCCGATGACCGGCATTGGTTGCGTGCCAGCGCCACCGAGATCGTGATCGGCGACAACGGCGGCGCGATCGCCGCCTCCCAGATTCCGCCCACCCCCTACAACGCAGCCGTCAACGCAGCCCTCATCCTGGCGCGCCGCGACGGCGGCATCCTCGACATGGCGGAATGCGCGCCCGCCGCCACCGCGATCGAGACCATCCTCGGCAGCGACACCCTCGACAAACTGCAGGCGATCTGGCGCGAGGCCCACACTGTGGCCGACAACGACGCTGCCGCCATGCTCGAGCTCGGGCAGCGCTGGCTCGATATCGTCGGCCCCGACCCCCACTCCGACCCCGTACCGTCCTCGCCGCTGGGGGCCGCGATCGGCGACACCGTGACCAACATCGGCGACTCGGTCGCTGCCTCGCCGGTGGAGCCCGACCCCGCCGAGGTCGCTGCCGCCGCCCGCGCCGCCGCGCAACAGGCCGCCAACGACGCTGCCTCGCGAGCGCGGCAGGTGTTCGGCGACGGGTCGGGCCGGGGGCGGACCGAGAGCAGGCGACGGACCCGCGCCGCCCGCCCGGACGAGCACACCGCCGCCCGGGTGCTGGCCCGCGCCCTCAACATCGCCGCCACTCGGGATCGGACCACGGTGCGCACGACTTCCGCGCTGCCGCCGGGCCGGTTGCGGATGCGTGGCGCGCTGGCGCGTGAGGCCCAACGCGCCGCCGGGGCCATCCCGACCGCCGAACCGTTCACCCGCACCACCCGCAAAACCGTTCCGCTGTCACCGTTGCGAGTCGGTATCGCCTGTGACGTGTCCTCCTCGATGGGGGAGTACGCCGCCCCGGTGGCCTCGGCCGCGTGGATCATCGCTCGCGCGGCCGAGCTGGCCACCATGCCCGCCGAGACCGCGACCGTGACTTTCGGGGGCTCGGTCAAACCGATCACCTACCCGGGCACTGCACCCGCGCGGGTCACCGAGTTCAGTTGCCCGGATTACCTCCACGTCATCGACGCGGCTGTCGAGGCCCTCGACGGTGCCATCGACCTGGCTCGGCCCGGCGCGACCCGGCTGTTGGTGATCATCTCCGACGGCCACTACAGCGGCGGCAACCGCGACCGTGCCCAGCGCCGCGTCGACGCGCTGCGAGCTGCCGGGTGCGCGGTGCTGTGGCTCGCACCGGCCGACAGCGACCCACACCCTCTGACCGGGGTGAACGTGCACATGGTCACCGACCCGGCCGCCACCGCCGCCGCTATCGGCCGCGCCGCCACCACCGCAGTCCGCAACGCATAACCCACACCGCCATGGGGCGCGGTCCCGCACCGCGCCCCCAGAAGCGGTGAAACCAGGCACTACCCGGCCGGACCGAACCTCGGCCAACGAACAGCACCCACGAAAACAGGCCACCACCACACCCGATGGAGGACACGACATGAACCACCCCACCCACAACCCCACCACCGCCACGGGCCGCTCGGGTCCCTGTGCCGCCAACACGGCACAGGCCCGGCTGGCGGCGGCGTTCGCGCTGCCGCTGGGGCCGGTGCGTGAACAGCGCATCACCGAGGCCGTCCTCGAACTCGTCGCCGCCGAGATCGGCGACCGTCATCCCGCCATCACCACGGTGTTGTTCGACTGGGAACCCTACGGCGGCCTCGGCGTCGCCGGATTCCGCGACCGCCACGGCAACCCGGTCGCCGATCACCAACTCGACCTCGATATCACCCGCTACGCCACCGACATCCGCGCCATCACCGACACCGCCTCACTCGTCCGCGACCCCATGAGCCGGGCCTCTTCCGACTCGACCTCACGACCACGACCAGCCACGACTGCACGACAGACACGCCTATGACGACCACCCCCAGCGTGGGCGACCGGGTCCGTATCACCGGCCCGCTGCCCGGCGACCCCAACCCCTTCGAGCCGCCACCTGACCAGGTTGGGGCCGCCCACCAGGGCGGCCCCAACCTCGTCGGCCACCCCGAGGTTTCAAACGTCGTCATCGCCCTGCCATGGCCGTCGGTCCTCGTGCAGGCCAGTCATGCCGCCGGGCAGGCGGGCCCTCTGCGCAGCCCGGTGGCGGGCGACACCTCGATCACCTGCTGTCCCTTGCCCGGAAGTCGGCGAATCATGAACCGGGCGGTCACGGCACCCCGGGAACGGCCGATATTCCGCCCGTGCACTATTGCCGTGGTTGTTTCGGCGAAGTTCGGTCTTTCGCTGGGTGCGGGAGGATATGCTCCGCATGGAGTGTCAGGCCGCGCACGCGCTCCTCTTCCTCGCCTGAGTTGCCTCGCCCACGCCGGTTCGGTGACGTTGATGGCCAAGGTCCTTCCCGGGGCCCGCCTTCACACCTTTCCCCTGTTCGCATGCTTATTTCGTCGCAGGCGGGGTGGCGTGGGCACCTCTGTCGGGAATGGACGAGAACATGCCGAAGAACACCAGTGCGCGCCGGCGACGCCGGGCTCGCAGGATCGAGGCCGAGGACGGCGTGAAATACAGGCAAGCTCTCATGCGCGGCGACGAAACCACTGCGCGAGCCCGCGAGCAGGCCGCGAAGAACTCGTGGTTGCGGCCCGTGAAGTCCGAGATCGACGGAGTCGAAAAGTACTCGCGTCGCGAGGATGCCGAACAGCTCGGCCAAGACGGCTTGGCGGATCCGACCTGTGCCGACGTCGTTGCCGCGGCGGATGTCCTGTTGCCGAGGGTCCGTGCGCTTCGGTCCGCCAAGCTGAAGCCGACGACCGTGGTCGTGCCCTCCTGGCAGCGGCACCGGCTGACCCAGAACGAGGCGAACGAGCAATTCCGCACAACGATCCGGAAGGTACTCGACGATCTGAACCGCGTTCGTGAAGACGCCGACCTCCACTGTATGGAGTGGACGACCGTTGCCGCGGCCTATTACGGAGTGCGCGTCACACTCAATGGGCTGGAACGGACCACCGGCGGGCCGCTACGCGACCAACTCGAATCGGCCATGGACGCGGTCAACATACTGTCCGTGGCGGCCGAAGCCGTCCACAGTAGAGGCTGCCTCCTCGGCGCGGACCGTTCCCGCCGCCTGGGCTGGGGGTACTCACCCTGCGATGGCGGTGAGGTCCGTGTGCGCGTAAGGATCTTCGATGACGATACCCTCGTGACCGTCCCCGGGTGCCCCGACACGCCGCTGAAGAGATCGTCAACTGCGACTACGACGTCGAGGACGGCATGACCGGTGTCGAGGTGATGGGCGGTACGACCGCTGATCTCGACACGATCTACGACCTCGCCGAACAGGTACGCCGCGAACGTGACCAGCTCCAGCGCGAACAGGAAAAGAACACGTGCGGGGGACGGAGTGTGCCCGTGCCGCCGTGGCGCAACCGCCAGGATCACTGGTAGTGGCCCTGGGCAGGATGCTCGCTGACGTGTCGCCGGTGCCTGTCGCGGCGGTGAGGTAGGCGGCCCAGGTGGTGCGGGCCAGCCGTTCTCCGGTGTGCGCGGTGATCGGGCAGCAGCCGAATAGGTCACTGAAAACCGCCCGCGGCAGTTCGCCGGCGGACTTGCCGGTGGTGAGCCCTGTCGGCTCGCCCGAGGGGTGTCGCTCAGGCTGGTTCCACTCGTGCCGAAGCTATTTCGGGTTCCGATGAGAGAAGTTCGGGGCGCGGAATTTTCTTTTCACGATCCGCTTGACAGCGACCGGGGTATCGAGCGTTCATGGGAGCGGCAATGACACCGACCCCGGGGATTTCACCCCGGTCCGGTGTGGTTGCCGTCCCGGCCGGGACATGACCCATTCACCCGAACCACATTGCTGGAGGGATCTGTCATGTCCACACGTAAGAAGAATGCCACGGCGCCCGCATCCGCCACGCCCGATCAGGCCCCTGACACCGCCGCTGCCACCCCGGATAGTGGATCGGGGGACGCTGGTGTGCTCGTGCTGCGCAACGACACCGACGCGGCGCTGTGGGCCGCGCTGGGCACCCACCCCGGATCCACCACGGCCGCATTGGCAGATGTGGCCGGGGTCGGGGTGTCAACCGCCCGGCGCGCGCTGCTCAGCTGGGAGACCGCCGGGGCCGCTCGTTCCCACAGCGACCCCGAATTGCCCCGCGCGGCCAAAACATGGACCACAGCCGAACCCGCTGCTACACCCCAGGCCGCCACCGCACCGGAACCGGCAGCCTCCGAACCGGCTGCGCCCGAACCGGCTGCCGAGGCGGTCACGACGAGCACCGACTCCGACGCGCCCGCTGACCCCGCGCCCGCCCATCCCGGGCAGGCAGACACGCCCGTAGCAGGCCCCACGGGCGACGAGAGCGCCGACACGACCCCGAGCACCCCGGCCGGGGGCGATGATCCGGCAGCGGCCCCGCCGGAGTCGGGCCCCCGGTTGCGTTCGGGTGCGTTGCGGGGGCAGGTCGAGGATTTCCTGCGCGATCACCCGGACGAGGAGTTCAGCCCGCACCAGATCGGCAAGGCACTCGACCGTTCCAGCGGCGCGGTCCACAACGCGCTGGTCACTCTCACCAAGGGCGGGACCGCGCACCAAACCAGCACGGCCCCCAAACGATTCACCCTCGCCTCGGCCTGACGAGACGATGCCGGGATCCCCGGAGGACCTAACTCCGGGGAGCCCGGCACCGCTCCCACAACTTATCTCTTCGAAAGGTGCTTGACCATGTTCATTACTTCCCACTCGGCTGTTATGGCGGAGTCCCTGCATCGCGTGTTCGCCAACTCCCCACACGCCGCCGACAGTCTCGAGTTGTGGCTGGCGGTCTCGGCCGAGGCCGACCGTCAGCTGCGTCTGCGCGTCCACCCGGCACTGGCGTCGTGGGTGCCGGTGTTCGTGCACTACCGGATGGTGCGCACCGAGGGCGAGTTCTTCCCGTTCACCGGCGCAACACGGATCGTGACGGGACCGTTGACCGGCACGGCCTACACCGACCCCGAAAGCGCCGCCCGTGCAGTTGTCAGTGCGGCCCCCGCCCTGATGGTCGGCCGCGCCGACACCGAGCCCGGTGACCAGACCGACACAGTCGAATCGCCCAGGCCGGTGCCGTCGTGGCGATTCCGGGCCACCGGTGCCCCGGCCACGCCACCTGCTGTGCTGCCCCTCACTTCCTAGCGCCTGCTCGCTGAACGGCCGGTGGGGCCGAGCATCTGCTCGGTCCCACCGGCCGTTCGTCGTCTGGCTGGTCGTGTGGTGTGCGGGTTATTTCGTGGCGTCGATCGTCTGGGTGAGCCAGTTCGCCAGCAGCGCGGCGGCGGTGTCGTGACCGGCGGGCACGCCCATGTCACTGTCTGTGCGGGCCGGATTGTCCGGGGCGGTACCGGTGGTGGCGGTGTAGGTCTGGGCCAGGGAGGGCAACTGTGTGCCGGTGAACGCCGAGGTGGTGGCGGCGAGTAGGTCGGCGGCGATCGGGGCCATTCCCGATAGCGCCAGCGCGGCCCCGAGGGGGTCCCCGGCGACCAGTATTTCGGCGGCGGTCCAGGCGATCTCCTGGGCACGGCCGACTCCTTCGGCGATGCGGGCGACGTCGAGGCCGGCGAGGAGCCCGACGACCTCGGAGGCGATCGCGGCCACGCCGGTGGTGTCCAGCGGCGCGGCCAGGGCCAGGGCGCGCGCCACCAGCCGCAGGTCGATATCGGCGGTCATCGCGACCAGCGGGTGGAACTGGTTGTTCAGATTCCCCGCGACCCGGTGCAGCCCAGGAACATCACCACGGCCCAGGAGAGCGGGTAGCTCGGCGAGGCCGGTGACGATGGCGGGCACGTTCGCGGCGAAGGCGGCCAGCCCGTGCACCACGGTGACCACCTGCGTGAGCACCTGAGCAGGAGTGAGCGCCCCCGTCTGAGCCGACGCGGTGGCCGGTGTCGTCGTGGTGGTCCGCGGCTGCGCCGAGGCCGCGCCCGGGGCCGGAGTGGCGGTAAGGGCGCCCACGACCGCATCGAGGGCGGTCGATTCCCGAGCAGTGGTGGAGCAGTACGGGTCTTGGGCGGGGCAAATAGTGCGGACACGGCCGGTGAGATCGCCGAAGTCCCGTGGACGAGGGCCCGCGACGCCGCGGCCGGCCACCGGGGTCCCCAACTGCGGGGTGCTCGGGTCGCGGTGAGGGTCCGAGACGAGACCGACCGCCACCACTCGGGAGGCCGGGAGCGGGCCGTGGCTGTTGCCGATCGCCGCGGCGAGGTCACCGACGGTAGCGGCGCCTTCGGCATGCCCGGCCAGGACTACGCGCGTCTGCGCGCACAACGCCGACAGCGCTGCGGTGAGCGCCGGTTCGCCGGGGGAGGCGGTCGAGGAGTGATTTGTATCGGTGGTGCGGGTGAGTGTGCGGACCTCGATATCGGTGCCGTAGCGGGTGGTCAGCGAGTCTGCGACCTGGGGGAGCACCCCCACCGGCCCGCTCGAACCGGTGGCAGGGGTCGTCTCGAACGTGCCCGGTACCAGCAGTGCGGTCCACCGTGGGCAGTTCGCGGCAGCGGGGCCGGGTGTCGGGTCGGCGTTGGCGACACCGGCGCCGGAGATCGTGGCGGTGGTTATGGCCACACACAATGCTGCGTGGGCGACGCGGCGGCCCGTGCTGACGGGCCGGTGGCAGGTGGGGCCGATGCGCATGAAGGATCTCCTTGTCGGGTGGATGGGCCGAGCGCCGTATTTCACGGCGAGTCCGAAGCGAGTGGGGCGCGGGATAGTGCGCGCAGGCATGCCGGTTCAGGGCACGGCACGGGGTTCGGTGTGGGTGGGCGAGCCGTTGGACGGGCGGGTAGCGGTGTAGAAGTCGTCGCCTGTCCAGCGGTAGGGCGAGATCTGAACGGGCTCATCGAAAGTGGGTGCGTGGATCATCTGTCCGCTCCCGAGATAGATACCGACGTGGTGGACGTCAACAGCGGTGCCGTAGAACAGCAAATCCCCAGAGGCGAGCCCCGCTTCGGGGACGGTGGGGCCGGTGTGGACCTGGTCGTAGGTGGTGCGGGGGAGAGCGATTCCGGCGGACCGGTACGCGGCCTGGGTGAGTCCGGAACAGTCCCAGCCCCCGCTCAATTCGGGCCCGTTGCCACCCCAGACATATGGCTGTCCGAGCTGAGCGCAAGCGAAGGAAATAATCTGCGCGGCAGCACGGTTCGTGCCTGTCTGGGTGTGGCAGTCGCCCCCGTCGGGGGCGCGGTAGCGGGCGGCCTGATCGAGGACTTGGTCGACGTACCAGTCGGCGTGGTTGTAGGCGAAGACCGCGGCGCGTAGGTCGGCGGGTGCGCCGGAGTCGCACAAGTAGATCGCGGCAGCGTGCACGGCATCGTGCGGGTTGTAGCGCGAGGGCGGGCTCTCCCCGCCGGCAGGCAGCCGGTGGCGGGTGGTCACGGCGTCGAAGGTCGAGGCCAGGAACTGCATCGGCCCACCAGCACCGGAGGAGTTCTCGCCCGAGGTCACTCCGGGGAGGGGGGAGCGGCCGTGGTCGGTTTCGATCTTGCCGATCGCGGCGAGCACCGACCAGTCCAAACCGGGACAGTGCTGGGCCGCGGCCTGATACAGCACCAGCATCTCCGCCGGGATGTCGTGGCGGGCTTCTGGGCTCGGGATGGAGCCGGTGCCGGTCGCGGCTCCCGGGGCCGGGGTGGACAGAGACTGGTCGAACACGATGACGGTGGTGACCACGGCCGCGATCACGACCACGAGGAACACGACCGCTGCGCAGCCCGCGCCGAGTGCTTTGACCAGCATCAGCGGTTCACCAGGACTCGTAGAGCGGTGGAGTGGGTGGTGGTGGGGCCAGGAGGATCAGCCCGCCCGAAGGCACCCAGTTCTGCTCGCTGTGGAGTTCGTCGGCGGGCGGGGTGCGCCCTGGCCACACGGTGGCGAGTTCGTGCAGGCGTAACCGATCGCTGTCACGGTCCAGCGGTAGCCACACCTGGTCGGCGGGGCTGGCCTCGGGTTTCGGGGTGAGGAGTTCGGCGGCGGCGGTGGCGACGGGTACGGCTTCGGGGTCGGAGAGGCGTTGCCAGGTTTGTCGCAAGGCTGTGCGAGCGTTGGCTTCACGCAACGTGGTCGGGGTCCACAGCAGCACAGGGGTGGGGATTCCGGTGGTGCGGGCCAGTTCGCTGTAGCCGTGCAGTTTGGCAGCGACCCGGGTCAGAGTGGTGGAGGCGAGGTCGTATTCGAGGAAGAAATCGAGAGTCGCCTCGGCGAGCGTGTAGCGGCCGAAGGCGTCGGGGCGTGCGAGGTCTCCCCAGAGGCGTTGGCAGCGGGTTTGTGACCACCATGCCTGTACTCGGGCTTGCTGGCCGCGTTCGTCGTGGGGTGCGTGTGCGGTGAGGGTGGTGAACCAGGTGTTGACGCCGAGGGTGTGGGTCAGGTGCAGGCTGTGGGCGATGGCGAGGGTGCGTTGGTGGTTGTAGCCGAGTTCGCGCACGCTGATGCCGGCTTCGGCGGCGAGCACGCTGGCTCCAGGCGGGGCCAGGACCCAGTGCATCGGTGCGCTGCCCCGGGTTCGTAAGGGCCGGAACCGTTCCAGGACGCCATAGCGGTGCAGGCGGTTCAGGCGCCGCAACGCCATGACGGTGTTGGTGAAGGCGAGTGCGGCGAGCTGGTTGGTGGTCAGGACGCGGTGCTCATGCAGCATCCGCAAAATCCAGCGGTCACGCTCGGTCAACCGCGCCACCAGCACGGTCATGTCGACCGGCCCGGACTGCGTGACGCGGGTCTCAGGGCGGGGCTTGCGTCGATCTTCTTGCCGATCGGGTCGAGAGATCATCGCTACGGCAACCTTTCTCGGAGAGTCCGGGTCGGATGGCTAGCGCCGGCGCGGGTCATGCCGTGCAGGGTTCGGCTGCTTGTCACGGTCGAGGACCGGCGCGCGGCCGGGGTCGGGCGTGTGTGCCGGTGTGGTGAGGTGGGCGCGGGCGGCGGCGGCGATTTCGCGGGCACGTCCCGGGGTTGGTGCGGGCAGCCGTTGGGTGGTGAGGGTGAATGGGCGGGCGTTGCGGCCGTCGACCAGCAGGCGGGCGGCGGCATGGAAGGCATCGAGGTGGGACAGGTCGTGCTCGGACAACCACGGCTCGGTATGGCGGGCCAGATCCCGCGCGTCGTCGGGACTGACGGCGAACACGATTTTGTTGCGGGCATTCGCCGAGATCCCGTCGCGTAGTTCGCGGGAGAGCTGGCCGAGGTTCTGGTGCGCGAGCAGCAGTGACAGCCGCAGTCCGCGGGCTTCGGCGAGCATGTCCTCGATCGGCGTCGAGAGGTTGAGGAAGTTCTGTGCCTCATCGAGTACGAGTGCGGCGTCGGGCCGCTCGGCGGAGGGCACCCGAGCGCGGGCGGTGACGGCCTGCCAGGTGCGTGCCACGAGCAGGGACCCGACCAGGCGGCTGGTCTCCTCCCCGAGCGAGCCTTTCGGCAGTCTCGCCAGGCATATCCCGCCCTGGTCGAGGATGTCGGCGAACTCGACCGTGGAGGGCCCGCCCGCGATGGCCGCGCGCACGAACGGGCGCAGCAGGAACGCGCGCAGCTTGTTCAACAACGGGCCGGTGAGCTGGGCGCGGCCGGTGTCGGACAGCGTCTCGTAGCTGTCCCAGAATCCGCGGAGGACCGGGTCTTTGGTGGTGCGGGTGACGCGGGCACGGAAGGCAGGTTCGGTGAGCAGGCGGGGCAGGTCGGCCAGAGTGGCGGTGCCGGGTTGAGCACACAGGGTCAGCAGGCTCGCACGCATAATGTCGTCAGTGCGCGGCCCCCACCATTGGTGGAAGATCCGGTGGAACACGGTGACGAGGTTGTCAACCGCCAAATCCATTCCCGCCCGCCCGATCCGCCCGATATCCAACGGGTTCACGCACGGCGGTGGGGCGGCGGAGTCGGCATCGAAGAGCACCACCCGCTCACCCATGCGCGCCGGCAACCGCGACAACACATCGGTGACGAGGTCGCCCTTGGGATCAACGACGATCACCCCGCGCCCGGCCTCGGCATCGTCGAGGATCGTGCGCGCCAATAGCGTCGATTTGCCGACACCGGTGGGCCCGAGGATATGCAGGTGGTGGCGGGCATCGGAGATCTTGACCGCAACCGCACGCCGAGTACCGGTATCAGCGAGACCCAGCGGCTTCGTGAACTCCCCACCAACCGGGATCTCCGGGGCGGGAGACAGGGCGCGGGCTCCGGCACGTTGCAGGCCGGGCAGCCCGGTATCGGTGGGCAGATGCGCGATCGTCGCCAGCTCGGGCACCGACAACACATCCCCGCGCCCCAGCCGCCGCTGCCGGATCAATGTCGCGACCCGGAGGCGGCGACGCCGCCGGTAGTAGTTGTGGTCGGTGCATGCCCCGAACACGGTGGCCAGGGCGTCGGCGCGACCACGTGCCACCGCCCGTGCCTGCGCTCTCGGGTCGATGTCGTCGAGGTCGTCGGAGACCGGAATCGAGGCGGCGTAGCGGACAACGGTCTCCCAGTGCGCTCCCCGGGCCTTGGTTGCCGCCGCGCGGGCGGCGGCGCTGTACTCCATCACCGCCTGCCGGTCGCCGCCCCGCCGCTCACCGAGCCCCCAGGCCCGGGTCGGGCGCGCGGTGCTTGTGCCAGGGGTGAGAAGGTTCAATGCCTCGCGCAGCAGCCCGGTCACGATCCCTGTGGGGGCGTTGGTGGTTGCTGCGGTGCGGAGGGCGCGGGCGGCGCGGCGGCCGGTGACCGGGCGGGCCAGGATCTGCACGCAGGTGGCTTGGCCGGGGGCGAGGTCGTCGGCGGCGGTGATCAGGTTACGTACGAGATCACCGGCGTGGTCGGTGCTCAACGGGAGTCCTTCCCGCCGTCCCAGCCGTAGCTCGCCTCCGGCCACGATCTGCTGAACGCCTTTCGTAGGGGCGGGTAGCGGGGGCCGGGCGGGTTCTCCGGTGTCGGTGTGCGCGCCTGGCCACGCCGAGGCGATCGCGCGTTCGATGAGCCCGGGTGGGACCGCGCCGGGTACCCAGAGCCGGATCGCGGCCCCCTCATCGGGGGTCACGGTGTATTCGAAACCGAGATGCGGTTGTCCCAGCAGCAGCCGCGCCCAGGCCGGGCGCAACTGGCCGATCAAATGGGCCCAGAAGGTGAGCGCGCCTTTGGCGTCGACCTCGGGAGGCGTGAGCACGGTGATCTGGCGAGCACCCGCATTCAGCCGGCGCCGGCGCCATCGACCCAGAACTCCCACCGCAGCGAGCGCGCCCAGCACGCTCAGTACTCCGAGGGGCCCGGCCGCCGATCCCAGCCCCTGCTCGATCACCTCTGCCAGATCACGTGCTGCCGCGCCGGGCGCGAGCAGCGCCCGGCCCAGCCACCCCTGCTCAGGGCTCGCGACGGACGCGTTCACGCCGCCACCGACCCCGGCCCGGCATTACCGCCCGTCCCCTGTACCGGGGTAGCACCATAGGGGGATCGCGCACGCGCCCTCTGGTGTTCGGTCGAGGCGGCGGCGTCCGGTTTGCGCAGAACAACCACATCCTCGTGCGCGATCAAGTGCACCGGCAGCCCGGCAGCGCGTTGTTTGACGACGAAATCGCGCTGGAAGAAACTGCTACGCGCGACGAGTTCTCCCTCGGACAGCCGCCCCAGCAGTGCCACGCACCGTTCGACCGGGACCAGCCCGGCCAGCTCACCGCAGGTGAACAAATGCGTGGGCAGATTCACCAGCTCCGCATGCTGACGCCACGGCCGGGCGGTGATCACGACATGCCCGCCCGGGGCGAGGTACTCGGCGGCACCGGCGAGGATTTTCGTGAATCCGGACAGCAGCCGGCCGATTCCGACATTCGCGAGATTGCCGCGGTCGAGCACCGCCCCGTAGCGGTGATTCGACTTGACCACCGGGGCTTTGCCGTTGGCGCGGACGTGGCCGTGCAGGGAGTCACCGTAGGGCGGGGAGGTGATCACCAGATCCACCTGCCCCCGAAGCTCTTGCGGTATCAGTGTGGTGAGTTTGCGAGCGTCGCCGTGGTAGACGTCGGCATCGAGGTCGATTCCCGCTTCGCGTGCCAGCGCGATGTTGGTGCGTGCCAGCTCGGCCCATCGCGCCTCGTATTCCACACCGACGGCGCGGCGGCCGAGGTGCAGGGATTCGACAAGGGTGGTGCCGATCCCGCACATGGGGTCCAGGACGAGCCCGCCGGGGCGGGTGTAGGTCGTCACCGCGTGTTGCACGATTGCGGGGAACATCTTCGCCGGGTGTGCGGTGCTGTCGGGGTGATAGCGTCCCCGCCGCTGCGCGGCGGGCGCGTTCTGAGCGGTCGCCCACACCGACACCGGCGCATCGATGGGGCCAGTGGGGGTGGTGATTGCCGAATTGGTGTAGGCGGCGGTGGTGCTGGGTTCGGGAGTCATCGAGTGGTCCTTCTCTGATCGAGTGGTCTGCGAGATGTTGAGCTGGGCAGGGTCAGCCGTGTTCGGGCTGGAGGAAAACGAGCACATCGGTATGGGCTACGCGGTGCTGCGGAACGCCGGGCGCTGTCTGCTCGGCGGGCGCGGGCGCGGGCGCGGGCGCGGGGGCGGTGATGGTGTGGCTGGTGACCGGGGCAGCGATGATGTGCTGGAGGTAGAGCAGATCGGCGGCCTGGGCGGCGGACACGACCGAACCGGCAGGATCGAGCAGGATCCCGGAATGGCTGTGGCGGCAGCGGCTGAGAACAACCAGCAAACCGCCCATCGCCATCACTTCGGTGGCGAGCGCGGTGATGTGTTCGGCGGCTCGGATCGGGTCGACGTGGTCGGCGAGCAGGCTGGCGATGACCAGATCCACCGGTTCACCGGGATGGCTCGGGTGGGTGGGGGTGTCGAGGCTGTGGCGGTCCAGATCGCGGATCGCGGCGAGGGCGTGGGCGGTGTCGGGCTCGATCATCCGCAGCGCGCCTCGGCCGGTCGGTGCCGGCCAGCCGATCAGCATCACTCGCGAGCCCGGCGTAGAGAACTCGCGGATCGTGTGGACCAGGACCGGTGCGGGCCAGCGGTCGTCGGGATCGAGGGCCTCGGTCCCGACCGCCCACAAGGTCGAGGGGACACGCACCGTGGGCATCGGGGTAGAGGGGCGGGGTCGGCGAGAACTGACGGTCATAACGACTCCTGACGAGAGAGCGGTGTGTACTCGCTTACTTCCGCCGAAAAGTCGATTTTTGGACAACAATTCCGAACGAATCTGGAGAATTCCGCTGAATAGCGAGAACCGGGAAGGGCTTCCGGTTCGGGGTGACGCAAACTTTTCCGAGATTCTTTTTCGGTGGTTTGCCGAGGCGGGTGGGTGCTCTATCCGAGGTCTATCCAAACCGCATCCTCGCATACACAAGTCCTGGTAGAGGCATTTTCATGGAGTGGTCGACAGCTGGAGGTGACTGGTCGCCAAATGTTCGCCGGTCCTGCGCGGATAGGTCTTGGGGGTGGTTTGGATAGGTTCCGGGTGCGGTTTGGATGTGGTTTGGATGCGTTTCGGATAGAGGTCGCTGGTGTCGTTGTGAGGTCGGAAATTGTTTCCACCGAGCAGGGAGTTACTGGTGACGAATTCGGAATTCGTGAAATATGCGGGAGCGGGTGGTTCGCCGCTCGGGGTGGTGCGGTCGAGTTTCGACCGGATCACCGATCAGCGGTTGCCCACCGATCCGCGACCGGTACCGAGCCCGGCTGCAGCAGTCGCGGGCCCTGTCGAGTCGTGGGGTGGGTTGCGTGAGCGGTTGTGGGATCCTGCGGTGCCGATCGCCGAGATCGACTCGATCTGGGTGTGGCTGATCGAACGCGCACGCACCTGCGGCGAGGACGCGATGCTGGTGTGCGCCGGCCTGGCGGTGCCGATGCTGGCAAGGGCCGCGAAAGAGTACGCCGCCGTGGGCAGCGGCCACCGCCACGATGTCGAGTCGGAGGTACTGACGGAATTCCTCTCCTCCCTCGGCCGTGTCGTATTAGACCGGCCGGGGGTGTGGCATCGGTTGCGGTGGGTGGCCTACCGGGCCACACGCAAGGCAGCGAATAAACAGCAATCAGGAGTGATGTCGGCGGGCGACGTCGACGGCGACCTCGGTCCGCTCGTGACGCAGGCGCGGTCGATGATCGCCGAACCCGGCCATCCCGAGGAGGTACTCGCCCACGCCGTGACCGTCGGGGTCCTCACCGAGGACGCGGCGGAACTCATCGCGGTCTCACGGTGGGAAGGCCGGTCACTGACAGCGGTGGCCGCCGAACGCGGCGAGTCGCTGTGGAAGCTTCACAAGCAACGCCGTCGCGCCGAACACCGGCTGGCGGCCTGGCTCACCGAACGAGCCCTGGACCTGGAGGTGGGCAAAACCAGCCCGGTCGAAGCGCAGGCAGTCGCCACCCTCGCACCGGCCGCTCGCACCGGGTCGGCGCCGCGGCGAGGTCGCCGGCCGAAACAGGACAGCCCGGCACCGGAATCTTCGGGCACCGAGCACGGGCAGGTGGCCGCATGAACGCGAACCGCGGACACCTCAGTGAGGCGCCACTGGCGCCGGGTCGGCAGCCGGTTCTGCGGCGGTGGGCCACGATCCTCGCGGCGGTCTGCACCACCGTGGCGTTGCTGGTGTTGACGGCCGGATCGGCATCGGCCGTGCCGCCTCAGACCGTGGTGCTGGCGGTCGCCTCGTCGCTGGATGAGGTGATCGACAACGCCCGCAACTGGGTGATGGGGATTCTCGCCGGGCTGGCGACGCTGTGCCTGACCGTGGCCGGTGCGCGCTATCTGCTCGGTGGCGGCGATCCCGCCGAAACCGAGAAAGCCAAGACCGCCTTCCGCGCCGCGTGCCTGGGCTATGCGCTGGCGGTGCTGGCACCGGTCATCGTCGCTGTTCTCAAGTCCATCGTCGGAGGCTGACATGATCGCCTCACACGCCAACGGCTCCAGCGTCGTTTCCGCAAGACGACTGCAACCGGTCCATATCGTCACAGCAGCGGTGGCGGTGTTGATCGCGGTACTCGTCGGCGTCACGGGTGCGGGTGGTGCCGCCGCCCAGCCCGCGCCGCCGACTGTGCCGGTGACCCCGACCCCGGTCACACCCGTCCCACCGACGCTCGCGCCGCCGAGTACGACCCCGCCCTCGAGGTGGGTGACTCCGCCCTCCAGCACGACCCCGGGCCCGGTCTCGCCTACGCCGAGCGAGCCGGGTGCGCCGTCCCCGGTTCCGGGGGGTTCGTCGGGGTCGGCCGAGTGCGGGGTCACCGATATCAATGGGTGTGTGGAGAACGCGATCGACGGGTTCTTCCAGCGGATTGTCGAGTCTTCGCTCAACCCGTTGCTCGACCTGTTGTCGCAGACGTTGCTGACCACTCCCGAGCCCGGTGAGATACCGCAGATCGGGGTGCTGTGGGACCAGTCGTGGCAGATGGTCACCGCCCTGTATGTGCTGGTGGTGATGGCGGCGGGGGTGCTGCTGATGATGCGCGAGACCGTGCAGACCCAGTGGTCGATCCGTGAACTCGCGCCCCGGCTGGTGGTCGGGTTCGTTGCCGGGGCGTTGAGCATGGTGATCGCCACGGCGGCGATCGGCTTCGCCAACGCCCTCGCCCACGCGGTCGCCGGAGGCGGCGTCGACTCCGGCTCGGCCGCTGATGCGCTGGCTGAACTCGCGGTCACCAGCGACCAGAGCCGGGGTTTCGCGTTGCTGTTGTTCCTGGCGTTGGTGGTGATGCTGGTCGTGCTGCTCATCAGCTACGTCGTGCGAGTCACGATCACGATCCTGCTGATCGTGGCCGCACCCTTGGCGTTGATGTGTCACGCACTGCCTGGCATCGACGGGGTCGCGCGGTGGTGGTGGCGCAGTTTCGCTGCGTGCCTGGGGATCCAAGTCGTGCAATCTCTGACGCTGGTGACAGTCCTGCGGGTGCTGCTCACCCCGGGCGGATGGCATCTGTTCGGCCCGGACGCCAACGAGATCGTGAACATGATCGTCGCTTTGGCGTTGATGTTCGTGTTGATCAAGACTCCGTTCTGGCTGCTGTCGGTGCTCAAGATCGGGCAAGGGCGTTCGTTCGTGGGGTCGATCGTGCGTGGCTTCCTCGCCTACAAGACCCTCGGCCTGCTCAAAGGCGCCACCACGAGCAACGCACGCACCGCCGCCACCGCGATACCCGCCGGGCCAGCGACCCGGCCCCCACCACGAATGCCCCGCACCCCCGCGGGCGGCCCCGGGCCCGCCGATCCGTATGCGCGGGTGCGCGCCACCCGCGACGGGCAACTGATGCTTCCCCTCGAAGGGGTGCGTCGAATTCGGCGGCAACCGAACTCGACCGAGACAGGTTCTCCTACTGCGGCTCCGGCTCGCACGGCGCGCGCGCCGCTTGGGCGCCAACTCGCGTTCGACGTCACCGAGCCCGACCCGTACCGGGGAATCCGACCCGGGCGTGGCGGTCAGTACCCGATGCCGATCCCGGTGCGTCGGGTACGGCCTTCACCACCAACACCGCCGCAACCTTCCACGGCGCGGGTGGCTCCTCGGCGTCGTTCCGAACAGCTCGCCTTCGACTTCGCCGAACCGGCCCCGGCCGATCCCTACGCACGGAACCGGCCCACCCGCAGCGGTCAGTACCCGCTGCCGTTCCCGGTGACCCGGGTCAAACCCGCACCGCCGCCACCGAACCCACCACAACCACCCGTCCCTGCGCGTCCGGCGGGGCGTCAGCTGCATCTGCCGATGCCCGACCTACCAGTGCGCCGCCGCGCGCCCCGTGCTCCCCGAGGAGGAACACGTCGATGAGCACGATCGTGCGCATACCCGCCGATGTCGACCGCAGCGACAAGCTGCTCGGCCCTTTCACCGCCCGCCAGCTCGCCATCCTCGCCGCCACCGGCGTCCTGCTGTACTCAGCGTGGATCGCGACCCAGGCCGTCCTCTCACCGGCGGTGTTCCTGGCCGCCGCCACTCCGATCGCGGTCGTGGTCACCGTCGCCATCTCGACCCGCCGCGACGGGCTCTCGGCCGACCTGCTGCTGGTCGCCGCGATCCGGCACCGGCTCTCAGCCCGCCACCTCGTGACCGGCAGCGGGGACGCTCCGCTCGCGGCACCGGGATGGATCACCGACCGCGCCACACGAACCCGACCCCGCCGGCCGCGCCCGGCAGCACTATCGACTCAGGAGCAACGGCTACCGGAATCGGTGACCCCCGGCAGTACTGGTGTCGGGGTAGTCGATCTCGGATCCGATGGGCTGGCTGTCGTCGCGGTCGCGGGCACCCTGAACCTGTCGTTGCGGACCGCAGCCGAGCAGGACAGCCTCGTCGGGCAGCTCGCGGGCTGGCTGCACACCCTGCGCCAGCCCGTCCAGATCCTCATCCGCTCGGCCCGCCTGGACCTCACCGCCCACCTCACCAGCCTGTACGCCGCCGCCCGCGACATGTCGCCGGAGCTGGCCGCCGCCGCGGCCGACCACGCCGCGCACCTGAGCGCCCTCGCCGCAGGGGAGTACCTGGCCCGCCGCCAAGTACTGCTCGTCTGGCGCGAACCACTCGACCACCCCGCCACCACCTCGCCGCGGGCCAGCCTGTTCAAACGAAACCGGGCCCGGCGTGCCGTGTCGGCCGCCGTGCGTCGTGGCGCAGAGTCGCGGCTGCTGCGTCGGCTCAACGAGGCCGCCGATGCCTTGTCCCCGCTGGGCGTGACCGTCACCGCCCTCGATGACCCACAGGCACGCGCGGTCCTGCGTAGCTGCTGCAATCCCGAGGGCCTCGTTTCCGCTGCCGCTGACGTCTCGCCCGCGTCAGCCGTCGTCACCGCCGCGGAATCGGGCGAGGCCGGGGTGCCGGATCCGTTCGCAGCGCCGGACGGGGCCGGGTTCGCGCCCGAGTCGTTGACAATCGGCACCCGGCACCTCGAGATCGGCGGTGACTGGGCCGCCACCGTCGCGGTCATCGGGTACCCGAGGGAAGTCGCGGCCGGCTGGCTCGCGCCGCTGCTGACCCATCCCGGGCGCGTCGAGGTTGCTGTGCATATCGACCCCGTCGACCCGGTCACCGCCGCCACCCGGTTGCGTCGCCAGCTCGCGCGCCTGGAGTCCTCCCGCATGCACGATGCGGGCCGGGGCCGCCTGTCGGATCCGCAGGTCGATGTCGCGGTCGAAGACGCCGCCGAGCTGTCGGCGCGCGTGGCACGCGCCGAAGCGAGGTTGTTCCGGGTAGGGATCTACCTCACCGTTCACGCCGACACCGAAGCCGAACTCGCCGACGAACTCGCCGCGGTCCGCGCGCTGGCCGCGAGCCTGCTCGTGGACACCTGCACCCTCGCCTACCGCGCCGCCCAAGCCTGGGCCACCACTTTGCCCCTGGGCTTGGATCTGATCCGGGTGCGGCGCACCTTCGACACCACCGCCCTCGCCGCGGCGTTCCCCTTCGACTCCCCGCAACTGCCCGCCACCGACCCGGCACAAGCCGAGCGGCCCCAGGGCGTGTTCTACGGCCGCGACGCCGCCTCGGGACTGCTGTTCGTGGACCGCTTCGCCCCCGAGGCCCACAACCACAACATGGTCGTCCTGGGCCGCAGCGGCGCAGGCAAGTCGTATCTGGTCAAGACCGAGATCCTGCGCTCGCTCTATCGCGGGATCGAACAGATCGTCATCGACCCCGAAGACGAATACCGCCGCCTCGCCGACGCGGTCGGCGGCACCCACCTGCGCCTCGGCTCCGAAGGACAGCGACTCAACCCCTTCGACCTGGAAATCCACACCCGCCCCGACGGCAGCCGCAGTGCCCCCGTCGACGCTCTCACCCGCCGCAAACTGTTCCTGCACAACCTCATCGCGGTCCTGCTCGGCAACCAGAACCCCGCCCAGCGAGCCGCCCTCGACACCGCCCTGACCACCACCTACGCCGATGCCGGAATCACCGACGACCCCGCCACTTGGACCCGCCCCGCCCCGACCCTGAGCGGCCTGCGCGAGCACCTGGCCCAGCTTGCGACACCGGCGGCCGGCGAGCTCACCGACGGACTCTCGCCCTACGTCGGCGCCGGCGCATATGCGGGCCTGCTTGACGGGCCCACTACCATCGACCCCGAAGGCGGGCTAGTGGTTTTCTCACTACGGGAGCTACCCGAAGAACTCAAGACCATCGGCACCCTGCTGGTCCTGGACGCGACCTGGCGGCGGGTATCCAACCCCGCCGATCGGCGGCCCCGGATGATCACCGTGGACGAAGCCTGGTTGCTCCTGCGCCAGCCCGCCGGAGCCCAGTTCCTGTTCAAGGCGGCGAAGAGCTTCCGTAAACACTGGGCGGGATTGACTGTCGCCACCCAGGACAGCGCCGATGTCCTGTCCACCGAACTCGGGCGCGCGATCGTCTCCAACTCCGCCGCCCAGATTCTGCTCCGCCAAGCACCCCAAGCCATCGACGAGGTCGCCGCGGCGTTCCGGCTCTCCGAGGGAGAGCAACAGTTCCTGCTGTCCGCCGCACGTGGCAGCGGACTGCTCACGGTCGGCGGCACCGACCGGGCCGTGTTCGGATCGCTGGCCTCACCCGCAGAGAACATCATGATCACCACCGATCCCAGCGAACTCACAACCATCGATGACGACGGTGACATCGAATTCGGATCCAGTGCGCTGCCCTCACTGCGGCTACGGAACGACCCGGGCGAGGAAGGCGACATCGACAACGCCGAGCAGGAAATAGTCACCGATGTGCAGGTTGGGGGGTGAGCTCGGATTCGTGTCATCGCCGTTGCCTGCCAGCCCGAGCGGAATCCACGGTGGGTTACCGGTTTCGAATAAACAGCTACGGGCAAATGTCGCTGGCAGGCTGCAGCGCCCGAATCCATTCCTGTTGATGTGAAGTATCTGGTCACGCATTGAAAGTGAATCATGATGTATGCCTCGCGAGAGACAGCCGCCGCGCTTCCTCTACCTCAATTCAACGATGAGCGCGATCCGACTGCTTACGCCCCTCACGTTGCAGTATCGACACTTGACTATTCTGGCAAGGTCGCAGACCGGTCAGCGCTCCGACACCTCGGCTGGTGTTACGGGCAACACGTCACTCTGGCCATTGCCGATGGTGTTGTCAAAATAACCGAGAAAAGGGGCGGTGGACATGTTATTTCAGCGCACGGCTACCTACGACTTCCTGCGGAAATCCGAACCTGTGCGCGGATCAACCGCCATGACCGTATCCTCCTAATCGCAACCCGCGAGTCCCGAGCCCTTCTGATCTACCCGCCAATGCAGGCGACCGCAGCCTTAAGATCATTCACTCCGCTTGTCTGGCAACAGCGATGACGACCGGCGAGATCGAAGCGGCACGGCTACTGCTCGCTCGACTTGGGCTTCGCGCAGAAGACCTCCTCGGCGACGCCGGAGCTCAGGATCGCCCTATTCCAACGTTCGCGGAGTACATCCAACGTCTCCAATCTGCCTGCCCTTCGGGGACATTGCGCACCTACGCGCCCTATTGGCGCCGCATCGCGAACGGTTGGGGAGATCGGCCGATCACCGAACCTTCGCCTCTTGAGATCAGAGGAATGATCGAACAGTGCAAACGTGATGCAATCGTCCGGCGGAACTCCAGAGGAGGTCGCTCAGCTGCAGAGCATATGGTCGGTGCGCTCCGTGCGCTCTTCCGTCAAGCGCAGGCTGATGGCTACTTCACCGCAATCGACAACCCTGCCGACCGTATAGCCAAGCCCCGTCGACTGCCGAGTAATCGCCACGCGCTTTCCGACAGTCTTCTTGCCGACATCACCCGAGTCATCGCCACCACGGGTAACGATCCCGACCTTGACACTCTGATTCTCCGATTGCACATCGAAACCGCTTGCCGCCGAGGCGGTGCGCTTGCGCTGCGGCCGCGCGACCTCGACACGAAGCAATGCCTCATCAAGCTCCGAGAAAAGGGAGACACGGTTCGCTGGCAACCCGTCACTCCCTCACTGATGCAAGCGCTGATTCGCCACTGTGAGCGCAGCTTCGCGTCTGACGAGCAGCTCCTGCGGTACCGAAACCGAAAGCCCATCACAGGGCGCCGCTACGACTACATCTGGACGAGAGTCGCAAAGCACTTACCTTCGGCAGCAACCCAACAAATCACCGCGCATTGGCTTCGTCACACCACTCTCACGTGGGTCGAACGTCACCGCGGATACGCGGTTGCACGGGCTTTCGCCGGTCATAACGACGGTGGGGCAGGCAATGCTGGCGTGACGCTGACCTATGTCCGGGCATCGCTATACGAGGTAGCTGAAGCGCTCACCGCAATGACCGGTGAACCGCACCCCCTGGTGAACGAAAGTGATTCGGGAACAGGTCGTTCTTTGGCTGCGTGAGCGGTGCTTGGGTATGAGCCGAGCTCAAGGGCCACAACATGCTGCTAACCCTGCGTGCTGCGACTGGGGGTCTGTGGCTTCTCTGGGCGCGCGGGCGGATTCTGCGCCTTGGAAGGATCTTTCGCAGCTCAGCAGCATTGACTGAGTTGTAGCAGTTCGCAACGTATGTTGTGGACGGGCCGGTCTCGGCTCGCTACCGCAATAGTGGTGTGAGCGTCAGCTATCGGCAGCAATTGGGGTCGAGGACCACGCAGAGTGCGGCGAGTGCGTCGCGGTGGACGCGGTGGATGACGCTCATGCCTTGACGTTCGGAGTTCACGAGGCCGGCTTTGCGGAGTTGGCCGAGGTGGTGGCTGACCGTCGATTCCGAGAGCCCGACCGCGTCGGCGAGCTCCCCACCGTTACGCCCGCCTTCGGGGCTGGCCAGTAGTAGTGACATCAGTTTCACCCGGACCGGGTCGGCCAGGGCTTTCAGTCGCAGAGCGACGTGCAGGGCCGCCTCGTCGTCGACCGGTCCGGCGGCCACTGGCGGGCAGCACAGGGGTGTGGTCATGTCGATCACGGGCAGCGCTTTGGGCATGAAATCCATCCTACCTATGATGTTGACTTATGTCGAAAAGGTGGCAAACTGGGCGCCGTCAACCCTTCGATATATGTCACACAGGTGGTGGTGATGATGTCACGTGTTCAGCTCGCACTCAACGTCGACGATCTGGAGCAGGCGGTCGAGTTCTACTCGACCCTGTTCGGTGTCCAGCCCGCCAAGCGCAAGCCCGGCTACGCGAACTTCGCGGTCGCCGAGCCGCCGTTGAAGCTGGTCCTCCTCGAGAACCCCGGCCAGGGCGGCAGCGTGAACCATCTCGGGGTGGAGATGGAGTCCTCGGAGAAGGTGCACGCCGAGATCGCGCGCCTGTCGCAGGCCGGTCTGTTCACCGAGGAGCAGATCGCCACGACCTGTTGCTTCGCGACGCAGGACAAGGTGTGGGTGACCGGCCCGAATTCCGAGCGGTGGGAGGTCTACACCGTGCTGGCCGATACCGAGCATTTCGGCACCGAACCGCGGTTCGCGGGGAAGGACGACGGGGAGGCGGTGCAGGCGTGCTGCGGCACCGCTGGTAGCGGCGAGGCCACGCCCGAGGCCGAGTCGGAGGCGGAGGTGGCGTGCTGCGCGCCGGCCGCTGCCGCCCGGTAGAGGCCAGATCTCGGAGTGACCGATGTCGACACCGCGTCCGCGGCAGCGGTAGGTGAATTGTCGCGGGCGGGGCGCCGCCGGGTGTTGGCGGTGCTGTGCCTGACCCAAATATCCAGCTGGGGCATCCTGTATTACGCATTTCCGGTGCTGTCGGTGTCGATCACCGCCGAGACGGGGTGGTCGGCGCCGGTGATCACCGCGGCGTTCTCCCTCGGCCAGCTCGCGACCGCGCTCACCGGTATCCCGGTCGGCGCGCTTCTCGACCGGACGGGCCCGCGGCGGGTGATGACCGCGGGATCGATTCTCGGGGTAGCCGCGCTGGTCGCGATCGCGGCCGCACCGAACTTGCCGGTGTTCTACCTCGGCTGGCTGGCGGCGGGGGTGGCGATGGGGGCGGTGCTGTACCCGCCGGCATTCGCCGCGCTGACCCGCTGGTGGGGGGCACAGAGTGTGACCGCGCTGATGATCCTCACCCTGGCCGGTGGGCTGGCGTCCACGGTGTTCGCGCCGCTCACCGCCTTTTTGGATGCGCACTCCGATTGGCGTGCCACCTATCTCGTCCTCGCCGCGGTACTCGCGGTGCTGACGGTGCCGGCGCATTGGTTCGGGTTGCGCGCGCTGTGGCCGGACCCACCAGCCCCGATGTCGGCAGCGCACGCCGACCACACCCGGATCGCGCGCAGCCCACGCTTTGCCGCGCTGGTGGTGACCCTGTGTCTGGCGGCGTTCGCGAGCTTCGCCGGCATCTTCAACCTCGTCGCCCTGCTGCAGGAGCAGGGGTTCAGCCCGGGTTTGGCGGCGACCGCGCTCGGACTCGGCGGCGCCGGCCAGGTGCTGGGCCGGATCGGATACCTACCCTTGGCCCGCTACACCGGTGTCACCGCCCGGACCGTGCTGGTCCTGGCCGCTCTTGCTGTTTCGACCGCGCTGCTGGGGGTGGTGTCGGCGGTGATCGTGCTGATCGCGGTCGCGATCGGCGCCGGGCTGGTGCGCGGGATCTTCACGCTGATCCAGGCGACCGCGATCACCGACCGGTGGGGCGCCACCCATTACGGGCGGCTCAACGGCCTGCTGTCGGCGCCGGTGGTGATCGTGTCCGCGCTGGCGCCGTGGGCGGGCACGGTGCTCTCGGCGTGGACCGGCAGCTACGCCCACGCCTACCTCGTCCTCGGTGCGGTCGCTGCCGTCGCCGCACTCACCGCGACCCTGACCAGGGTCGATAGTTCGAAGAAAGAGACCTTGTGACAACCGAACACGCATACGACGCGGTGGTCATCGGCGGCGGCCAATCCGGCCTGGCCGCCGCCCACCACCTCACCAGGCAGGGCCTGAACACCGCGGTCCTGGAAGCCTCGGAAGAGGCGACCGGGTCGTGGCCGCGCTATTACGACAGCCTGACCCTGTTCTCCCCGGCCCGCTACAGCAGCCTGCCCGGCCGGGCTTTCCCTGGGGATCCGGACCGGTATCCCCATCGCGACGAAGTGATCGACTACCTGCGCACCTACGCCGCCGCCCTGGACGTCGATATCCACACCAGCACTGCTGTCGAGACCGTCGCCTCTACCGACGGTGAGGGATTCGCGATCACCACCGGATCGGGTGCGGTGTTCACCGCGCCGCGGGTGATCGCGGCGACCGGGTCCTTCGGTTCCCCGTTCCTGCCCGCCGTTGCCGGGCAGGACCAGTTCGCGGGCCAGGTCCTGCATGCCAGCCGGTACCGCAACCCGGCCGAGTTCGCGGGCCGGCGAGTGATCGTGGTGGGTGCGGGGAACTCCGCGGTGCAGATCGCTGCCGAGCTCGCCGAGCACGCCCAGGTGGTGCTGGCCAGCAGGGCGCCGGTGAAGTTCGTACCGCAGCGGCCGCTGGGCCGGGATGTGCATTTCTGGTTCACCGTCACCGGGTTCGATGCCGCCCCACTGGGCCGGATCGTGAAAGAGGCGCCGACGCAGCCGGTGCTCGACGAAGGCCGCTACCGCGCCGCGCTCGCGGCCGGGCGACCGGAGCGGCGGGAGATGTTCACCCGGTTCGAGCCCGAGGCCGTGGTGTGGCCCGACGGCTCCCGGGCCCTGGTGGATGCGGTCATCTTCGCGACCGGTTACCGCCCGCACCTGCCGTATCTGGCCGGGGCCGGGGCGCTGACCGAGGCCGGGATTCCGCGGCAGTGCCAGGGTCTGTCGCTCGCCCATCCGGGGCTGGGGTTTCTGGGGTTGGAGTGGCAGCGGACCCCGTCGTCGAACTCGCTGCGCGGGGTGGGCCGGGATGCGGCCTATCTGGTGCGGCGGCTGCGGCCGGCGCCAGCGCAGCAACAAGTGCACGCGCGATGACCACCGCCTCGGTGGACACGGTCGCGCAGAGGCTGGTTCGCGGTGGCCGCGTGCTGTCGGCCGACGGCACCCCGATCACCTACCTCACCCGCGGTGCCGGCCCTGTGCTGGTGGCGGTGCACGGCGGGCTGGGCAGCTCGGTGAGCATGCTGGGGCTGGCCGGCCACCTCGCCGAGCACTACACGGTGGTCGCGGTGAATTGCCGCGGTCACGGCACTTCCGGAGCCCCGCGCTCGGGCCCGGATATCGCGCACGAGGTCGCCGACCTCACCGCGGTGATCGACGCGGTCGGGCCTGTGGAGGTGGTGTTCGGTTACTCCTTCGGCGCGGTCCTGGCCCTGGAAGCCGCGCTGCGCGCACCGGATCGGGTGCCGCGGCTGGCGGTCTATGAGCCACCGCTACCGGTCACCTACCCGATCCCGGATCTCGCGGTGGTGGATGCGGCGATCGCGGGCGGGGACTACGAGCGCCTGATCCTGGATGCTTCCGCGGTATCGGGTGGGTTCTCCCCGGCCGAGCTGGCCGCGCTGCGGGCTGATCCGTTGTTGTGGCACAAGGTCGCCCAGGCCCCGACCCTGGCCGCCACGCTGCGGGTGCTGGCCGGTGTGGATCCCGACGTGGGCCGCTACGCCGCGATCACCGCACCGACCACGGTGATCACCGGCACCACCAGCGCCGACTACATCCTCGACGCCGCCGACCGGCTCACCGAAGCACTCCCGGACCCGGCACGCAAAACGCTGCCGGGGCAAGGCCATCACGTCGACCCCGGCGTGATGGCCCAGGCCCTGCTCCCGGGTTCAGGCGGGGGCGGGTAGCAGTTCGGCGATCAGTGCCTGCACCCGGGCGCGGATCTCGTCGCGGATCGGGCGGACCGCGTCCACGCCTTTGCCGGCGGGGTCTTCCAGGTCCCAGTCGCGATAGCTGATACCGGGGAACACTGGGCAGGTATCACCGCAGCCCATGGTGATCACCACATCCGAGGACTGAACCGCGTCGGGGGTGAGGATCTTCGGGGCCTGATCGGTGATGTCGATCCCCAGCTCGGCCATCGCCTCGACCGCGGCAGGGTTCAGGTGCTCGGCGGGCGCGCTACCGGCGGAGCGGACCTCGATCGCCCCGCTCGCGAGATGGTGAAGGAATCCGGCGGCCATCTGGGAGCGCCCGGCGTTGTGGACGCAGACGAACAACACACTCGGCTTATCGGTCACGACAGGGCCTTGCGGACGGCGGGGGGTGTCGAGCTCGGTGAGCAGGGCGCGGACACGGGCAGCGATATCGTCGCGGACCAGCCGCATCCGCTGAATGCCCTCGATCCCGCGCTGTGCTGGTTCGTCGGTCTCCCACCGACGAACCAGCACACCGGGCGGGACCTCGAGGTCGGCTTCGCGGCCGAGGACGACCACCAGGTCCACGGTGGCCAGCAGCAGCGGATCCACCGGCTTCGGGTGCTCGCCCGCGATATCGACCCCGACCTCGGCGAGGGCGGCCACCGACAACGCGTTGAGCGTC
Organism: Nocardia sp. NPDC002869; assembly: GCF_046764065.1. Lineage (NCBI taxonomy): Bacteria > Bacillati > Actinomycetota > Actinomycetes > Mycobacteriales > Nocardiaceae > Nocardia > Nocardia sp. NPDC002869. The sequence continues at coordinate 20,471 of NZ_JBKOOL010000026.1, read as the reverse complement.
GCCCCTGGATCGGTGCCCGCCGACAACGCGACGACCCGGTCACCGGCGGCCTGGCGCATCAGCCCGGCCGCCATCGGCGATTTGCCGCTGTTGCGCACACACACGAACAACACCGTGGTCACCGCGAACCCACCTCGGCCGCGGCGGTCGGGTTGCGGAACCGGTTACGCAGTGCGAGGGACACATAGACCAGGGCGACCAGGGCCGGGACCTCGATCAACGGGCCCACGACCCCGGCCAGGGCTTGGCCGGAGGTGGCGCCGTAGGTGGCGATCGCTACGGCGATGGCGAGTTCGAAGTTGTTGCCCGCCGCGGTGAACGCCAGCGTGGTGGTCCGTTCGTAGCCCAGGCTCATGACGGCGCCGAGCAGGTAGCCGCCGCCCCACATGATCGCGAAGTACGCGAGTAGCGGGACCGCGATCCGGACCACGTCCAGGGGTTGGGAGGTGATGCGGTCACCTTGCAGGGCGAACAGTACGACGATGGTGAACAGCAGCCCGTAGAGCGCCCACGGCCCGATCTTCGGGATCAACTTCGATTCGTACCAGTCGCGGCCCTTGGCGCGTTCACCGAACCGGCGGGTGAGATAGCCGGCCAGCAGCGGGATCCCGAGGAAGATCAGCACCGACTTCGCGATCTGCCACGGCGAGGTATCGATCGTGGTCTGCTCCAACCCCAGCCATCCGGGCAGCACCGACAGGTAGAACCAGCCCAGGACCGCGAACATGATCACCTGGAACACCGAATTGATCGCCACCAGCACCGCGGCGGCCTCCCGATCCCCGCACGCCAGGTCATTCCAGATGATCACCATCGCGATACAGCGCGCCAGGCCGACGATGATCAACCCCGTCCGATACTCCGGGAGATCAGGAAGCAGCAGCCAGGCCAGCGCGAACATCAGCGCCGGGCCGAGCAGCCAGTTCAATACCAGTGACCCGGCCAGCAGTCGGCGGTCGCCGGTGACGGTGTCGAGGCGGTCGTAGCGGACCTTGGCCAGCACCGGATACATCATGATCAGCAGCCCGATCGCGATCGGCAGCGAGATCCCGTCGATCTCCACCGCGGCGAGCGTGTCGCCCAGGCCGGGGATCAACCGGCCGAGCAGCAGCCCGGCGGCCATGGCCACACCGATCCAGACCGGCAGGAACCGGTCCAGCGTCGAGAGCTTGCCCACCACACCCTGCTCGACCGCGCCGGCGGGTGCATCGGTGGCGCTCACGCGGGCACCTCGGCAGCCATGCCGCTCTCGGAAAGCAGCACCTGCGAGACCCGTGCCAACGCCTCGGGCACGACCCGGTAATACACCCAGGACGCCCGGCGCTCGCTGGTCAACAGTCCGGCCGAGCGCAGCACCTTCAGGTGGTGGGAGATGGTCGGCTGGGTGAGGTCGATGCCCTCGGACAGATCACACACGCACGCCTCCTGCCCTGCCCGCGACGCGATCGAGCTGAGCAGCCGCAGCCGGACCGGGTCCGACAGCGCCTTGAACACCGCCGCCAACTCCACCGCCGCGTCCGCAGTCAGCGGTTCACGTATCCGGGGCGCGGGGTTGCAGGCCTCGGCCGTTTCTATCAGCAGTTGTGGATTAGACATGCATCGATATTGACAACTATCTATGCCGTGAGGCAAACGAACACCCGGTGAACAGCCCCACACCCAGGACGCGGGGTCCGCTGGTGGTCGATGTGCGGCATAGCGCGCCCGACCCGCTTCCGGACCCCGTCTCAAAACCAAGGTTTTGAGACTCGTTCGGGCCTGGTGCCGCCCGGCCGAGGAGGGGCCGGCGAGCTGGCGGGTTTCCGTGCCAATCCGGTTGTGTGGTGTGGGCTGCGGGATCGGGGTAGCTGCGCGGCCCGCTGGGGGACTACCGTTTGTGTGGAACGGTGTTATTCCAACTATCCGCTGGTGCCGATTCACCGGTTTGTGGGCCGGGTTGTGGTGAGCAAGTATCCGCGAGGGTGCGAACCGACACGGATGGGTCGGTCATGGCTTGGCACGCGACACCATCGAAGAGCACCTTCGTGATCCCCGATGTCCTCATGGTGGTCGGGGAAACCGACGGCTCGGTCGTTGAAGGGTCACGGGCGGCGCGGGCTACCCCGGGTGGCAGTGATGTCGGTTTCGGGGGTGTGGAGCGCGGGTCCGCGGTTTTGGCTGTCCTCACGTGCGTGTTGTTCGTTGCGTGTGTGACCGCGATTTCGCATTCGCTGGCGGCGAGTGTGGTCGCAGCGGTCTCCATCGCCGGCGGGGTCGCGGTGGTGTTGGTCATCTTGCGACCGTCGTGCTGCTGACGGGCATGCAGGCCTCCCGGGTCGAGGTGGCGGGCCCGGGCCGGGCCTACAGGGAGGGAAGCGACCACGGGGCCCTGCTGGCGTGCCTTTAGGCGCGGCCACACCACGATGCTGCCACCGCGTCCCCGCCGCCGGCCGCGAGTTCGACGTCGACCCGTTCGAGACTGTTCAATAAATGATGTTTTTCTGAACAGAGCTCGTTAGCATCATCGCTGTTCAGCGATGGTTGTCCACTGAAATTCGTTCATAAATACCCTAATTATGAACAATCGATTGCGGCGCAACCGCACGCACCGTAGTAGAGGCGCAGGACGCGCTGCCGGTGGCGAAACGGCTCGCCTGGGTGCGCCTGCCCGCTCTAGCGTTTGCGGGTCCGCCGAACGCGCGCGCTCGGCGCGTGAACACAGCGGTTGGTGAAAACGTCTGCAGTCGAACGGAAGCGAGCAGCGTAGATGAGTACCGGTCCCCGAATCCGCACTACCGCCGGGACGGTTCTGGGGAGGTGGGAGGACACCGTCGCGGTCTTCCGGGGTATCCCGTACGCGCAGCCGCCGTTCGGTGCGCTGCGTTTCAAGGCACCGGCGCCGGCGCGGTCATGGGAGGGCCTGCGAGACGCGTCGGAGTTCGGTCCGCCGGTTCCGCAGGCCGGTTTCGCGACCCCGATGTCCGGCGGGCCCGGTGATCGAGCGGTCGACTGCCTGACGCTCAATGTCTGGACTCCCGACCCCGGTGCCGCGGGACTTCCGGTGATGGTGTGGATCCATGGTGGGGCCTACCAGGAGGGCACTTCCGCCAACCCGCACACTGACGGGACAGTTCTGGCCGGTTCGGGAGTGGTGGTGGTCAGCCTGAACTATCGCGTCGGGATGGAGGGTTTCGCCCACATCATCGGCGCCCCGGCCAACCGCGGCATCCTCGACCAGGTCGCTGCCCTGCGGTGGGTCCAGGACAATATCGCAGCCTTCGGCGGCAACCCGGGCAACGTCACCGTCTTCGGCCAATCCGCCGGCGCCGGATGTATCGCCGCACTCATGGCGATGCCGACCGCGGCCGGGCTGTTTCATCGCGCCATCCCGCAGAGCGTGCCGGGCACCTTCTTCTCCCCGGAACTCGCGGCCGCCATCTCGACCGCGATCGCGGCCCAAGCCGGTACCCGGGCCACCGCCGAGGACTGGGCCGGCATCGACCCCCGCGCGCTGGTCGACGCCAAGAACACGATTCTGGAGAAGATGCCCGCGTTCGTCGACGCCTGGGGGCCCATGGCGTTGACACCGACACCGTTCTCGCCCGTCGTCGACGGCGAAGTCCTGCCCGAGGCGCCGTGGCCGGCGCTCGCCGCCGGCGCCGCACGCGACGTCGACCTGCTCGTGGGTCACACTCGCGACGAATACCGGCTTTTCAATACCCGGCTCGGTATCGAGATGACCGACGAACAAGTCGATCCGATCCTGGGGTGGATCGCACCCGGTCCCGATGGCAACCGCCGTTATCGCGACTTCTACCCCGAGGCCACCCCCGCCGAACTCTACGAGCTCGTCCACGCCGACTGGCTGTTCCGCATGCCCACCGTGCACCTCGCCGAGGCACAGCACGCCGGCGGCGGACGGGCCTGGCTCTACGAACTGTGCTGGAGTTTCAACCGCGAGCAAGGCGCCTCCCACAGCCTCGACTTCCTGCTCGTATTCGGCACCCTCCACCCCGATGAGGTCCGCGAACACCGGTCCGCGCATCCCGACGCCGCTGACCAAGTCACCGCCGTCTCCCGGTACATGCGCACCGACTGGCTGAACTTCGCCACCCACGGCAACCCCGGCTGGCCCCACTACAACCCGGCCGACCACACCACCCGCGTCTACGACACCGAACCAGCTACCCGGCCCTACCCCGAGGAGCCCTCCCGCCGGATCTGGTCCACTCACCGATTCGACACCCTGCCACTGCTCCGCTGAAGCCGAGCCGGCGTGCGACACGCGTGCAGGCGACGTTCGTTGTTGTCTGTCAAAGGCCCGGCCCGACCGCGTAAACGGTGGGGCCGCCGAACTAGAGCCGGTAGACCGCAGGCATCGGCATCGCCTGCTGGAAATCCCAGCCGACGCCCAAGCACCCGAGCCCGATCAGTGCTCGCGCGACGAATGTGCCGTGACTGCCGATGATGGCGGGCCGCCCCTGAAGGCCGTCGACGATATCGGTCAGGGTGTGGACCGCACGCTCGGTGAGTTCGTGCAGGCTTTCGGCGCCCGGGCGCGCCCGCTGCGGGTGGGCCCAGCTCTGCGCATAATGGCGCGCATAGTCGGGAGTTGGTTCGATTCCCGAATCCCACTCGCGTAGCCGCGGGTCGGTGTGGATCGGTAGGTTCCATTGCTGGGCGGCAGGTTCGAGGGTTTGAACCGCGCGCAGGTAAGGGCTCGATACGACCACGCCGGGGTCGAGATCGGCGAGCGAGCCAGCGAGCTGGTTCGCCTGGATCCTGCCTGTCTCGGTCAACGGCCGCCGATACTCGTCGGGCCCGTCCGGTGTCGGTGGGACAGACTGAGCGTGCCGAACCAGGAAGATCGAGGACCTCACAGGCGAAGTGTTTCAGCATCCTGCTTGCGGCGTACGAGTCGAGCGCTCCGTCGAATCCGGCCCTTGGCACTCGGTGCAGGCCACCGCCACTGTCCATAAATTGATGCATTCCTGGACACTTAGGGCGCAGATCATCGCTGGTCAACGATCTTTAGCTGGTCAACGATCTTTAACAGCAGATAGCCGTCCAACAACACCCAGTTCTTGAACACCGTGCGGCGGGGCTTCAGGCGAGGGGGTTGGTGGAGAAGTCGATCTGACGCCGGGCGTTGGACAGCGTGGTCACCACACAGGTGCCGACGGGGCCGGTGCGGTCGTAGAGCGTGGCGGCGCCGATGGAGATCCCGGCCGAGGCGATGATGTTGTCGGCGCGCAGACCCAGTTCGTAGCCGATCGGGAGCCGGGAGAGGTTCACGGTGACATCGGCGTTGATGTAGCCGGCGCCCTCGGTTCCCCAGTGGCACAGGTGGTTGGTGGCGTCGCCCATGATCGCGGCGCGTTGGAACGGTGTGATCGGTTCGCCGGCGATCAGGGGCGGCATGCTCTGCCAGGTGATCTTGCGGTCGGCGTTCTGGTTCGCGCCGAAATCGGAGGTCCAGTCGCGGTCACCGCTTTTGAACAGTGGCGGGGAGCCCTGCGGAGACATACAGTCCTCGGGCGGCACAGGCAACTCCTCGGAGGGGCTCCATACTTCACCCGGCGGTTCGGCGCCGGAAGTCAGGAATATCGCCGAGGCCCGGACGCGGTCCTGGCCGTCCTGCACCAGGGCCGTATCGGCGACGGTGATCCGTGACCCGCGGCGGACCACGGTACTGCGCATCTCGAAGGGCGCGTTGAGCACTGGCTGGTAGAGGTCCGCGGTGAGGCGGGCCGGAACGAAGCCGTCGGGATAGTGGCCCTCCAGCTCCCGCGCCAGCAGACCGCACACCCCGGTACCACTGAGGTTCGCCGGCGCCCACGGGCTGATCGCCAGCTTCTCCGCGACGAGTTGATCACCTTGACTGTCGAAGAAACTCACCATGTGTGGCCTGTCCCCTTCGGACTGTCTGCTCGAAAATCCAGGAGTGGAACACGTTACAGCCGCCATGCTGATGTCGCGCGCCACCTTGGCACTCGGTGCAGCCCATACCCGCTGTTAAAAAACTGATGCTTTCTTGGACATCGATGTCGCAATTCATCGCAGGTCAACGATGATGAACTGCCGAGATCCGCCCAACTGGGACCGGTTTATGAACAGGTGGCGATGTTCAGGCCGTTGGGGTGTGGAGGGCGGCGAGGTAGCCGAAGAACGATGGCGGGGCCGATCGTGACGCCGGGGCCGGCGTAGGTGTGGCCCATGACGGGTGCGCCGGTGTTTCCGGCGGCGTAGAGGCCGGTGATGGTGGTTCCGTTGTCGCGTTGGACGCGGCCGTGGATGTCGATGATCAGGCCGCATTTGGTGCCGAGGTCTCCGGGGACGAGTTGCGCGGCGTAGAAGGGGCGGGGTTTCCAGGACGCCGAGGTTGGGGTTCGGGTGTTGGCAGGGATCGCCGTAGTGCGGATGCCGAAGAAGGTGCATGCCCGCCACTCTCACCGGACCGAGAATGTCGGTGAAACGGTCTCGAACGCGATCGCCATCAATCAGGGCTCCACTGAACGGGCCACGGCAGGGATCCGTACTCTCGCGCGGTATGTCCGCTGCCTTAATCCACCCCGGCCGGGTGGGGGCACCTTTGTCGTTCCCGGGTAGCGCCGAGTCCGCCGCGATCATGGAATATCGTGCCGGTCATGCCCACGGATGACTGGTTGGCCGACACCCGAACCTCTTATGACACGGTCGCGGTCAGCTATGCCGACCAAGTGCGCGGCGCCCTCGCCGGACACCAGTACCTTCGCGCGGCTCTGGCGTTGTTCGCCGACAGCGTGCGGACCGCTGGCGGCGGACCGGTCGCGGACGTCGGCTGCGGCCCCGGTGAAGTCACCGCCCACCTGCGTGAGCTCGGTGTCGACGCCTTCGGTATCGACCTCTCCCCGGCGATGATCGACGTGGCCCGGCGCGACCACCCCGGCCTGCGGTTCGAGGTGGGCTCGATGACGCAGCTGAACCTGCCCGTCGCTTCGGTGGCCGGCCTGCTCGCCTGGCAGTCGTTGATCCACATCCCCGACGACGAGGTGCCGACTGTGTTCGGGCGCTTCCACCGAGCATTGCGTCCCGGCGGACCGTTGCAACTCCTGTTCCATGTCGGCGACGAGTCGCGGTTGAAGACGGAGGGCTACGGCGGTCACCCGATGAAGGTCCATGTCCACCACCGTCAGCCGAACCAGGTGGCATCCTGGCTGCACGATGCCGGATTCGTGGTCGAGGCCCAGATGCTGCTCGACCCGTATGCGAAAGCTCAGCAAGCGATTCTTTTCGCACGCAGTAAGTCCTAACTTGCTGCATATGGCGGGCTCGCTGCATATGGCGGGCTCGCCATTCGGAACCGCGGGGTCCCCGACGTACACGGCCTGTCGGGAAGCGTGGGTGTCGCCGAGACCGGGAAGTATGCATGTCACCGAAGAAGCAGCCCACCGCCGCCGAACACGCTCGCGCCGCCGCCCGCGAGGGCGACAACGATCGCCAGCGTCGCCGCGCCGCAGACCGCCGACACACCCCCGAGGTACAGGGGGTTGAGCGCGACCTGGATCGCCCTCTGCTCGGCCAAGGCGCCCGAGGTCAGTGCGTCTGGTCGTGGGCGGTGAGCAGCACGTGGCCGAAACGGGTACGCAGGCCGACGTCGCCGCCACCGCAGCCGGGGACCTCGGCGGTGAGGATGGCGGCGAGGTCGCGCAGTTTGGTGTTGGTTTCCTGGGAGCGCCAGATCAGGACGCGGAAGGCCTGGTCGGCGGTGATGCCGTAGACCATCATCAGCGCACCTTTGGCCTGTTCGATCAGTTCCCGGGCGGCGATCTTGCCGGGCATGTTCTCGTCGAGGGTTTCCCGGCGTTCTTCCTCGACGGTGTCGGTGACATCGATGTAGAACCCGGAGGTGCCGACTATTGACCCCGGGCTGATCAGTCGCTGCCGGGCGGTACGGCGGGAGCGAAGACGCAGTACATCCGGAGCCGGGTTTCAGCGCTCGCCGAACTCGGTGTAGCCACCGGACACTCCACAGTGGATGTTCATAAATTGATCGGATACCGAACATTTCGCTAGAGCGGCATCCGGCGCGTGAACGTCCTGGTCAGGCGAAGCTGTCGACTGTCCACAAAACATGTCGAAAAGTCCCACTGGTCAACAACGGCACACAAACCCTTTCTATGCGCTCGGCACCTCCGCCTCGCGGGCGCCGGGCTTCCCGTCTACTGGCTGCCTGGCTGGGTGGGCCGGTGGGCTCATCGTGACTGGCGACCGGCCCAGAGCTCAGCTTGGCAGGCCGGCGTGGCGGAACGCAGGCTGCCAGGAGGTGGACTGGACGGTCTACGATCCGAAGTATGTTCGATGATAGGCCTGATGGGGAGCACCCGTCGCCGCGTCGAGCGGTCGATCCACCGGTGCTCGCGACTGATTGGTCAGTGGGCGCCAGAGTTCGAGTGATGCAAAAACTCCCGCGGCTGACGGTCCGCGTGGCGTTGCGGTGCGACGGTAGCCGGAACTCTTTGCCTGCTCGTACTCGGCTCTCCGACTGTTGCTGGAGTGTTAGAGGACTATCGTCCCCCTCGGTTGGGTCGTGGTGTCGGTTGCCAGTGGGTGTGGCTCGGCAGTCAGGACGGACAGCGCTGCTGCTACCTCGTGGAGGTTGGCTTTGACGTAGGTGGCGGTGGTACCGCCGGTTTTGCCTGAGTGTCCGGCGTATTCCCGGGCGACGGCGTAGCTGAAGGTACGCTCGACCCAGGTCAGAGTGGTATGCCTCAGCCAGTGTGTAGTGATGCCTTGGGTTGCAACCCAAGGGAGTTCAAGGCCGATGCGGTGCCAGAGGTGGTCGTAGCGTCGATGGGTGATGGGCTTGCCGCTGCGGTATCGCAGAAGTTGCCCGGATTGAGGACTGCGGCGTTCGCCGCCATGGGCGACGAGATGGCTCATCAAAGTCGGGGAGACCGGTTGCCAGCGGTCGGTTCCGTCCTTCTCGCGGAGGTAGACCAGGCATTGTGAGGTGTCGAGGTCGTGGGGGCGTAGTGAGAGGGCCCCGCTTCGGCGACAGGCTGTTTCGAGGTGTAGACGCAGGATCAGGGAGTCCAGGTCGGGATCGTTGCCGGTGGTGGCGGTGACTCGGCAGATCTCGGTGAGTTGGTCGGACGGGATCGCATAGCGGTGGGATTTTCGGCGTGCAGGGAATGTGAGTTGTCGGGCGGGATTGTCGCTGCGACGGATCCATCCTCTGTCTTCGGCGTACCGGTATATACAGCGGACGGTGGAGATGAAGTGTTCGACGGCGCTGGTGCCTCCGCGGGAGGCCCGATTGGTGCGGGCAGTGGTGCGGATCGTGTGTGCCATGGCCTCCAGATCGGGTTTGGTGACCCCGTCCAGTCTGAGGTGGCCCCAGTCCTTTTCGAGTCGGTTCAAGTGGGTGCCATAGGTTCGTCGCGTGCCAGCTTCGAGGGTCGCGCGGACCGCAGGGATAATCTCAGCGAACGTCGGCACTGATGTGGCGGGAGTCACTAGGTCGGCAGGCGATAGGCCCATCTGCGTAAGCAGCAGGCGTGCGGCGGCAATTGTGTCGCTTGTAGCGGCGACCGTATTCGGGACAACCATGGATCACCGGTCCAACAGGGCAAGTTGGGCGGCCAGAGCCCTGCCTGCTGTGGATGGCGGATGGATCAGGAGTTGTTCGCGACTGCGGCGTCCGGCGAGCAGGACACGCTGGCCGATGAGGAGGCCGACTCGGCGTCGTTGCCGGAACGGGATGCGGAAGTAGCGGTCAGCGGTGACTTGGACCGGACCGTCGGCGGCCCGGCCGACGAGCAGGAGGTCATCCAGTGGTTGTATTTCCAGGCGTGTTCCCGGCAGCCAGTCGAGTGCGGTCATCACGTATCGGTCCAAGACTCTGCCGGCCTCGCCGACCGTTGATATGCCGTACAGGACATCGTCGTGGGGGATCGGGGCTGGTCCCGGCGCCTTCGGCAGTGGGCCGCGAATCAGCTGTTCCAGTGGCGCCTGCGGGGGGATCAGCGGGGGGATCACCGCAGACCCCGATCGTGCCCCGTGTACTGCCCCGCAGGGTCGGGGATGGTCGACCCTGGCAGATCTGCCAAGAGTTCTTGCAGGTGGGTGCGCATTTCCCAGGTCACCTCCGTGTGTTCGAGTGCGCTCGAACACACGGCACGCAAATGCGGCAAATCTGACGTGAATTTGTGCGCGAGGGGGGACTTGAACCCCCACGTCCGTGGACACCAGAACCTAAATCTGGCGCGTCTGCCAATTTCGCCACTCGCGCTTGGTGGTACGACCGTCCAAACTCTACCGGTCCGTCGGCGGATCGCGAAGACGTGGGTCGGCGTTTTGTACTCGCCGGTAACCCCACCTGGGATTATAACGATTCGATAACCGGCAATATGAGGAGTGCTCACGTTTCGCGGGGGTAAGGACCGGCCCTCACCAGCGGGTTCAAATATGAGGGAGGTTCATGTATCCGTCGATTCTGGTACAGCGGTGCACGAATACTCGCCGGTAGCCGACGCACGGGCAGGCAAACGTGAGGATTCCCTCATGATTTTGTGCCATTCTCGCTGAGAGCAGGCCGACGGGTGTGGACCACCCGTGCGTGGACTGGGAGCCGGGGAAGTCTCCGAAGACATGTCGCCACGAGAGAAAGTCGAAGCGTCTTGACGATCAACGAGAGCACTGCGTCCGGGGCCGGACACCGGGTGGACGCCGCCGCAGGCAGGACCGTGACCGAGACGAATCGCACGCCGTTGCTGGACCGGTTGCGTGAAGGAACCCCGTACGCGCTCGCCTTCGGTGGGCAGGGCGCCAGCTGGCTCGGCGAACTGGCCGAGATCGGCCGCGACGCCGCCCTGGAACCCGAACTCACCGCACTGGTCAACGAGGCGGCCGCGCTGCTGGGCCCCGTCGCGGACCAGTTGCTGGTGGTGCGCCCGGTGGGATTCGACCCCGTCGCCTGGATGCTGGAGGACGACCTCGCCGACGAGGAGACCGACACCTCGGACGCGCCGCCGGAGCGGGTGCTGCGTTCGGCCGCGGTATCGATGCCGGGTGTACTGCTGACCCAGCTCGCCGCGCTGCGGGCCCTGCGGCTGCAGGGACTGGACCCGGCCGAGGTCGCACCCGTCGCCGTGGTCGGCCACTCGCAGGGGCTGCTGGCGGCCGCCGCGGTGCGCGCCGCCGGGGAGCGGGACGCGGAGATCCTCGCCATCGCCCAGCTGGTCGGCGCGGCGGCCGGACTGGTCGCGCGACGGCGCGGCCTGATGCCGGTGGGTGAGCGGTCCTCGATGGTCGCCGTCTCCAATGTCGACCCCGACGAACTGCGGGCAGTACTCGCCGAGGTCTCCGCGGGTGTGGACCCGATGGTGGCCGCGGTGCTGTCGATCCGCAACGGCCGGCGCCGCGTGGTGCTGTCCGGGACCCCCGATCAGCTGCGCCGGGTGCAGCAGCACTGCGCGCGGCTGCACGCCGAACAGGACCGTGAGCGGTCGGCCAAACAGCGCGGCGGCGCGGTCTTCGCACCGGTCTTCGAGGACCTCGACGTCGATGTCGCGTTCCACCATCCGGCTCTCGCCGACACCGTCGAACTGGTCGCCGGGTGGGCCGGGCAGTGCGGGCTCGATACCGAACTCGCCGGCGAGCTGGCCCGCGACATCCTGGTCGAGCCGGTCGACTGGGTCGGGACCGTGGACGAAGTGGTCGGCACCGGCGCCGAATGGATCCTGGACCTCGGCCCCGGCGACCTGCTCTCCCGTGTCAGCGGTGGTTCGCTCAAGGGCACCGGTGTCGGCATGATCGCCGCGGCCACCCGGGCCGGACAGCGGAACCTGCTGACCCCGGGCGCCACGCCGGAGGTCGCGCAGCCGTGGACCGCATTCGCGCCGCGCCCGGTGCGACTGCCGAACGGGCGCATCGTGGTGGAGACCGCGTTCACCAAGCTCACCGGGCGTTCGCCCATCCTGCTGGCGGGGATGACCCCGACCACGGTGGACGCGAAGATCGTCGCGGCCGCGGCCAACGCCGGGCACTGGGCGGAACTGGCCGGCGGCGGCCAGGTGACCGAGCAGATCTTCGCCGACCGAGTGGCGGATCTGCAGGAATTGCTGCACCCCGGACGGCAGGTGCAGTTCAACTCGCTGTTCCTGGATCCGTACCTGTGGAAGCTGCAGCTGGGCGGGAAACGGCTGGTTCAGCGGTCCCGCGCGGCGGGCGCTCCGTTCGACGGTGTGATCGTGACCGCCGGTATCCCGGAACTCGAGGAAGCCGTCGCGCTGATCGAGGAACTGACCGAGGCGGGGATCAGCCACGTCGCCTTCAAACCGGGCACGGTCGCGCAGATCCGCGCGGTGCTCCGGATCGCCGACGCCGTGCCGGACTACCCGGTGATCATGCACATCGAAGGCGGTAAGGCCGGTGGGCACCACTCCTGGGAGGACCTGGACGATCTCCTCCTCGAAACCTATGCCGAACTGCGTGCCCACGGAAACGTCGTGGTCTGCGTCGGCGGCGGCATCGGGACGCCGGAGCGGGCCACCGAATACCTGACCGGTGCCTGGTCGGCGCCGCACGGCTACCCGGCAATGCCGCTGGACGGTGTGCTGGTGGGCACCGCGGCGATGGCGACGCTGGAGGCCACCACCGCGCCCGAGGTGAAACAGCTGCTGGTCGATACCCCCGGCACCCCGGACTGGGTGGGCGCGGGCACCGCGAGCGGCGGGATGGCCTCGGGCCGCAGCCAGCTGGGCGCCGATATCCACGAGATCGACAATGCCGCTTCGCGCACCGGTCGTCTGCTCGACGAGGTGGCCGGGGACGCCGAGGCGGTGGCGCAGCGCCGCGCCGAGATCATCGAGGCGCTGAACGCGACCGCCAAGCCCTACTTCGGCGATATCGCGGCCATGACCTACCTCGGCTGGCTCGAGCGCTACGTGGACCTGGCGATCGGACAGGAACGCCGCCAGGACTTCGACTGCGGCACCGACCTCGGTGACGCGATCACCGCGGCGACCCGGTCGGTGTGGCTGGACATCAGCTGGCGCGACCGGTTCGCCGAAATGCTGCGCCGCGCCGAGGCCCGGCTCGCCCCGGCCGACCGCGGCGAGATCGACTCGCTGTTCCGCGACGAGGATCTGGAAGACCCGGCCGCCGCGCTCGCCACGCTGCGCGAGCACTACCCGGCGGCGGCCCAGAGCCTGCTGCATCCGGCGGATGTGCCGTTCTTCATCACCCTGTGCAAGACGCCGGGTAAACCGGTCAACTTCGTTCCGGTGGTCGATCAGGACGTGCGGCGCTGGTGGCGCTCGGATTCGCTGTGGCAGGCCCACGATCCGCGCTACTCCGCCGATCAGGTCTGCGTGATCCCGGGCACCGTCGCCGTCGCCGGGATCACCCGGGTGGATGAGCCCGTGGGCGAACTGCTGGACCGGTTCGAGCAGGACACCGCCTACAAGCTGGTCCGTGACGGCCTGACGCCGACCGCGGTCGACGCCCGCCGGGTCGCCGCGGTGACCAGCGGACCGATCGATGTGGTGCTGGCCGCGCCGGACGTGAACTGGTCGGGCCGGGCCACCGTGAACCCGGTGCACCGGCTCGGCGACCTGCACGAGTGGACCGTGGACGAGAAGGGCGCGGTGCACCCGCCGACCGGAGCCACCCTGGTCGAGGCCGAGGGTCTTGAGGCCGAACACAACTACGTGGAACTGACCGTCCCGCTGTACGCCGGACATGTGGTGCGAATCCGCATCACGGTGCCGGTGACCGTGTACAACGGCGGCGCGCCGGTGGTGACCGAAGCCGATGCCGACGCGGCCATGTCCGCGCTGCTCGGGGTGGCCGCCGGACAGGCACTGCCCGAGGTCAAGGGCAATGTCGCGCACCTGAATCTGGCCTGGTCGCCGGATCTGGCCGCCGATCACGCCGGCGTCACGGGCGCTGGGCTGCCGGCGGAACTGAGCACGCTGGGCCGCACGGTGCCCGATGTGCTGGTGGGCGCCTGCTGGCCGGCGGTGTTCGGGGTGCTGGGCGCGGCGCGGACCGCGGCCGATTCCAGCGTGATCGAGGGCATGCTGGATCTGGTGCATCTGGACCACCGGATCGAGCTGCTGCGCGAACTTCCCGGCGAGACCAGCATCCTCGTGGTGCGGGCCGAATCCGGGACGGTCGTCGACACCGACCTCGGCCGGGTTGTCGAGGTGGATGTCACCGTCGGTGAGATGCGCGATCAGGGCCTGGACGTGGTGCCGCTGGCCCGCCTGACCGAACGTTTCGCCATCCGCGGCCGCACCGGCGCGGGCGAACTGACCGATCCGCCGCGGGCCGCGGGTACCGTGAGCGCCGACGCCACCGAGACCCCGCGTCGCCGGCGCCGGGACGTCACCATGGTGGCGCCCCGGAGCATGGCCGCGTTCGCCTCGGTCTCCGGTGACCACAACCCCATCCACACCAGCGATGCCGCCGCGAAACTCGCCGGCCTGGGCAGCCCGATCGTGCACGGTATGTGGCTGTCGGCCGCGGCGCAGCACGCGGTGTCGGCGGTGGACCCGCAGGCATCGGTGCCGGCGCGCACGCTGACCGCGTGGACCACCCGGTTCCTGGGCATGGTCCGGCCGGGCGCCGATATCGATGTGCGGGTGGAGCGGATCGCGGTCGACGGCGGCGACGAGATCGTCGAGGTCTCCTGCCGCGCCGCCGGCGATCTGGTGATGACCGCGACCGGTCGCACCGCCGCGCCGAAGACCGTCTACGCGTTCCCCGGCCAGGGCATCCAGCGCAAGGGCATGGGCCTGGACGCGCGGTCGCGCTCCAAGGCCGCCAAGGCCATCTGGGACCGGGCCGACAAGCACACCCGGGAGGCGCTGGGCTTCTCGATCCTGGCCGTGGTGCGGGACAACCCGACCTATCTGAAGGCGCGCGGGGTAGAACACCGGCACCCGGACGGTGTCCTGCACCTGACCCAGTTCACCCAGGTCGCCATGGCCACCCTCGGTGTCGCCCAGGTCGCGGAACTCCGCGAGGCCGGTGCGTTCGTGGAGGGCGCGCTGCTGGCCGGGCATTCGGTCGGTGAGTACAACGCCCTGGCCGCCGTGGCCGGCGTGCTGCCGCTCGAGGCGGTCCTCGAGGTGGTGTTCCAGCGTGGTTCGGCCATGCACGAGCTGGTGCCGCGGGACGCGCAGGGGCGCAGCGACTACCGGATGGCCGCCATCCGGCCCTCGCAGATCGGGCTGCCCGACGACGACGTCATCGGCTTCGTCGCCGGTATCGGCGAGCAGGTCGGGGAATTCCTGGAAGTGGTGAACCTGAACCTGCGGGGTTCGCAGTACGCCATCGCGGGTACCGTCGCCGGTCTCGACGCCCTGGAATCCGAGATCGAACGCCGCCGCGCGGAATTCGGCGGTAAGCGCGCCTTCATCCTGGTGCCCGGTATCGATGTGCCGTTCCATTCCACGGTGCTGCGCAAGGGCGTGCCGGAGTTCCGGGGCAAGCTCGAGCAGCTGCTGCCCGAGGAACTGCAGCCGGAGGTGCTGGTCGGGCGCTACATCCCGAACCTCGTGCCGAAGCCGTTCTCGCTGGAGCGGGAGTTCGTCGCCGAGATCGCCGACCTGGTGCCCTCGGAGCCGCTCGCCGCCGTCCTCGCCGATTTCGACTCCTGGTCGCAGCGCCCGAGCGAACTGTGCCGCGTGGTGCTCATCGAACTGCTGGCCTGGCAGTTCGCCAGCCCGGTGCGCTGGATCGAGACCCAGGACCTGCTGTTCGGTGAGCTGGGTGTGGAGCGCTTCGTGGAGGTCGGCCTGGGCGCCACCCCGACCGTGGCGAACCTGGCGAGCCAGACTTTGAAGCTGCCCGATTTCGCCACCAGCACGGTGGAGGTGCTCAATATCGAGCGCGAGGCGGCGGTGGTGTACTCCACCGATACCGACCCGGCTCCGGCGGACGAGCCCGTGGAGGAGGCCGCCGAGGCGCCTGCCGCCGCGGCCGCTCCGGCCGCCGTACCCGCCCCCGCGGCTCCGGCCGCGACCGGCGGTCCGCGGCCCGACGACATCGCCTTCACCGCCGCCGACGCCACCCGCGTGCTGATCGCGCTGTGGACCAAGCTCCGGATCGACCAGATCGGCCCGGTCGATACGATCGAGGGCCTCTGCGACGGGGTGTCCTCGCGCCGTAACCAGCTGCTGGTCGACCTCGGGTCGGAACTGTCGCTGGGCGCGATCGACGGTGCCGCCGATGCCGATATGGGCGCGCTGTCCGCGACCGTGGAACGCCTCGCCCGCACCTACAAGCCGTTCGGCTCGGTGCTCAGCGACGCGATCAACGATCATCTGCGCAAGGTGTTCGGGCCGTCCGGTAAGCGGCCGGCCGCGATCGCCGAACGTGTGAAGAAGGTCTGGGAACTGGGTGAGGGCTGGGCCAGCCACATCACCGCCGAGGTCTCGCTCGGTACCCGCGAGGGCACCAGTGTGCGCGGCGGCGACCTGGGCGGCCTGGTCTCCGGGGCGCTCTCCGACGGCGCGTCCGTGGACACCGCGATCGACGCCGCCGTCCAGGCGGTGGCGGCGCGGCGCGGTGTGGCCGTCTCGCTGCCCTCGGCCGGCGGCTCCGGCGGCGGCACCGTGGATGCGGCGGCGCTGGGCGAGTTCACCGAGCAGATCACCGGCAAAGACGGTGTGCTGGCCTCGGCGGCCCGTCTGGTGCTCGAGCAGCTCGGACTGAGTGAACAGACCTCCGCGGCGGAAGCCACCGACGACGGACTCGTCGATCTGGTGTCGGCGGAACTGGGTTCGGACTGGCCGCGGCTGGTCGCCCCGGCGTTCGACGCCCGCAAGGCGGTGCTCATCGACGACCGGTGGGCCACTGCGCGGGAGGATCTGGCCCGGCTGTGGCTGGGCGAGGACTCCGTGACCGCGCAGCTGCCGGTCGCCGGGTTCACCGGTGCCGGCGAAGCGGTGGCCGCGCAGGCCGACTGGTGGCGGCAGCGGGCCGTAGGCGAGGCGCGTTCGGTGCTGGCCGGTCACTACGAGCGGATCGCCGAGGCGGCGCGGAACACTACCGACGCCGGCGTGTGGTCCGACGAGGTCGCGGTGGTCACGGGCGCGAGCAAGGGCTCCATCGCCGCCGCGCTCGCCGGGCGCCTGCTCGGTGGCGGGGCGACCGTGGTGGTCACCACCTCGCGTCTGGACGACAACCGGCTCGGCTTCTACCGTGACCTGTACCGCGCCAATGCCCGGCACGGTGCGGCGCTGTGGGTCGTCCCGGCGAATATGGCCTCCTACACCGATATCGACGCCCTCATCGAGTGGGTCGGTACCGAGCAGGTCGACAATGCCGGTGGCGCCAAGATCAAGACCAAGGACGCGCTGACCCCCACCCTGCTGCTGCCCTTCGCGGCGCCGCGGGTCTCGGGCTACCTCTCCGACGCGGGTGCCCGCGCCGAAATGGAGATGCGGGTACTGCTGTGGTCGGTCGAGCGGCTCATCGGTGGCCTGTCCATGCTGGGCGCCGACCACGATGTCGACGCGAAACTGCATGTGGTGCTGCCGGGTTCGCCCAACCGCGGCCTCTTCGGCGGTGACGGCGCCTACGGCGAGGCCAAGGCCGCGCTCGACGCCGTGGTCGCCCGGTGGCGGGCCGAGAAGACGTGGGCGGCCCGGGTCACCCTGGTGCACGCGCTGATCGGCTGGGTCCGGGGCACCGGGCTCATGGGCCACAACGATCCGATGGTGGACGCCGTCGAACAGGCCGGGGTGCAGACCTGGTCGACCGACGAGATCGCCGACGAACTGCTGAAGTGGGCGACCGAGCAGGCCCGTGCGGCCGCCGCGGCCGATCCGCAGCAGATCGACCTGACCGGCGGGCTGGCCGGTGCCGAGCTGGACCTGGCGGCGCTGGCCAAGCAGGCGCAGGACGCCGCGGGTGCCGAGGAGGCCGACGAGGTGCCGGCCTCGGACGCGCCGCGGATCTCCGCGCTGCCCGCGCCGCCGGCGCTGACCTCCGCGCTGCCCGTCCCCGAATGGGGCGCGGTGACCGCCGATCTCACCGATATGGTCGTCATCGTCGGCGCCGGTGAACTCGGACCATACGGTTCGGCGCGGACCCGGTTCGAGATGGAGGTCTCCGACGAACTGTCGGCCGGCGGCGTGCTGGAGCTGGCCTGGACCACCGGCATGGTGGCCTGGGAGAACGACCCGAAGCCGGGCTGGTACGACACCGAATCCGGTGACTACGTGCCGGAACACGAACTGGCCGAGCGGTACCACGACGCGGTCGTCGAGCGGTGCGGTATCCGCCGCTACGCCGACGACGGCGCCATGGTCGACAACAGCAGCCCGCTGATGACCTCGGTGTTCCTGGACCAGGATCTGTCGTTCACGGTCGGCGGCGAAGCCGAGGCGCGTGCCTTCTACGCGGCCGCTCCCGAGCACACGGTCATCACCCCCGTCGCCGATTCCGGCGACTGGACCGTGACCCGCAAGGCCGGCACCGAGATCCGGGTGCCGCGCCGGGCGAACCTGTCGCGGACGGTGGGCGGCCAGATCCCGACCGGCTGGGATCCCACCGTCTGGGGTATCTCCGCGGATATGGCGTCCTCGATCGACCGGGTGGCGCTGTGGAACATCGCCTGCACCGTCGACGCGTTCGTCGGTTCCGGGTTCAGCCCGTCGGAGCTGATGAGCTGGGTCCACCCGAGCCTGGTGGCCAACACCCAGGGCACCGGTATGGGCGGTATGTCGTCGATGCGGTCGCTCTACGTCGACAACCTGCTCGGCGAGCCGCGGCCCAACGACATTCTGCAGGAGGCGCTGCCCAACGTGGCCCTGGCGCATGTCGTGCAGTCCTATGTCGGCAGCTACGGCGCCATGGTGCATCCGGTCGCGGCCTGCGCCACCGCCGCGGTGTCGGTGGAGGAAGGCGTCGACAAGATCAAGCTCGGTAAGGCCGAGGTGGTCGTGGCCGGTGGCTTCGACGATCTGGGTATCGAGGGCATCGTCGGTTTCGGCGATATGTCGGCCACCGCGGATTCGGCGGCCATGAGCGCCAAGGGCATCAGCGACCGCTACTTCTCCCGGGCCAACGACCGGCGCCGCGGCGGGTTCGTGGAATCGCAGGGCGGCGGCACCGTGCTGCTGGCCCGCGGTGATGTGGCGCTGGACCTGGGCCTGCCGGTCCTCGGTGTGGTCGCCTACGCCCAGTCCTACGCCGACGGCGTGCACACCTCGATCCCGGCGCCCGGCCTGGGCGCCCTCGGTGCGGGCCGGGGCGGCCGGGAATCCCGGTTCGCCGCCGAACTACGCAAACTCGGTGTGGGCCCGGACGATATCGCGGTGGTGTCCAAGCACGACACCTCCACCGCGGCCAACGATCCGAACGAGTCCGAACTGCACGAGCGGCTGGCGACGGCCATCGGCCGGTCCGACGGGGCGCCGTTGTTCGTGGTCTCGCAGAAGAGCCTCACCGGGCACGCCAAGGGCGGCGCGGCCGCGTTCCAGCTGATCGGCCTGTGCCAGGTGCTGGAAAACGGTGTGGTGCCGCCGAACCGGAGCCTGGACTGCGTCGACGACAAGATGGCGGAGTACCCGCATCTGGTCTGGGTGCGCGAGGCACTGCGCTTCGGTGACCGGTTCCCGCTCAAGGCGGGTCTGGTGACCTCGCTCGGCTTCGGGCATGTGTCCGGTCTGCTGGCGGTCGTCCACCCGGAGGCGTTCGTCCAGGCGATCGAACCGGCCCGGCGGGCGGAGTACCAGCGGCGGGCGCAGGAACGCCTGCTGGCGGGCCGGCAGCGGATCGTCGAGGCGATGTGCGGTGGGGCGGCGCTCTACGAGCGTCCGGCCGACCGGCGTCTCGGTGGTGACGGCACCCCGGCGGCGAAGATCCGCGGTCTCGAGGCCGAGGTACTGCTGTCCGAGGACGCCCGGCTCGGTACCGGCGGGGTCTACCAGGTCGATGGAGCCGGTTGCGAGACCGGACGGTTCGTCGGTGGCGGTTCCGGTGCCGGCGTCGCCGGCACTGCGTAGGCTGCGCCACTGTGACCATCCTCGGAATCGGCTTGGACCTGGTGACCATCTCGGAGTTCGCCGAACAGTTGGACCGTGCCGGAACGACCATGCTCAGGGAGAGTTTCACCGCCGGTGAGCGGCGCTACTGCCAGAGCAAGGCCACCGATCCGGCCCGTAGTTACGCGGCGCGGTGGGCGGCGAAGGAGGCGGTGCTCAAGGCCTGGGCATCGTCGCGCTTCGCCCGCCGCCCGCAGATCGGGGACAACCCGTACCCGTTGATCGAGGTCGTCAATGACGCCTGGGGCCGGCCGAGCATCAAACTGCACGGCCTGGCCGCGGAATTCCTGCCGCGGGTGCGGGTGCACCTGTCGCTCACCCACGACGGTGACACGGCGGCCGCGATGGTGGTACTGGAGGACCCGGGTGAACTGGCCGACCTGATCGAAGGTCGGTCACCGGAGAACTGAACGGATCGGCAACGGCCCGGAGCGAATCGCTCCGGGC
>NZ_JBKOOL010000025.1:0-47625 GCF_046764065.1 Nocardia sp. NPDC002869 | reverse complement strand
GTTCGGCGCGGCTCGGGCGCCGGGTCCGTGGGGATTGGTCAGCGCCATGCTCACGCCGATGAGCAGCACCACGGTGACCACACTGAGGGCGCCGAGCAGGGGGCCCAGAATCTCCAGTGGCTCGGCGCCTTCGGGCGCCGCGGCATCGGGGACCTCGTGCGCGTGCATCGCGGACATGCCGGTGTAGTGCATGGTCGCCACCGCCGCGGCCATGATCAGCGCCGCGCCCAGGGTGGACAGGATTCCCCACGAGCGCATGCCGAACCACAGCGTCACGGTGGCCGCGACCGTGGCGATGGCCAGGGACAGCGCTATGCGGGCGGGATCATATTCGATATGTGCGTCCGTGCGCATCGCGGCCATGCCGGTGTAGTGCATGGCCGCTATGCCGAGGCCGGTGACGGCACCGCCGGTCAGCAGCGCCGGAAGGCCCGAGCCCGGTGTGGTTACCAGATACAAGCCGATGGCGACCACGCCGATCGAGGTCCCCGCGCTCAGCAGGGTGAGCGGGACATCGAAGCGTATCTGTGCGCCGTCTATGGAAAAGCCCAGCATCGCAACGAAATGCATGACCCAGATTCCGGTCCCGCCGATGGTGATCGCGGCGAGCACCAGCCAGAGCAATCGGCGCCGTCCGTGGCGGGCCTGCTTGGTGCACTGCAATCCGATGGCGCATCCGGTGGCCGAGAGGAAATACGCGAGGGCGGGCGTCAGCCAGCCGAACGCGAAGTGTTCGAGGTGAAGCATGTCCATCCAACGTTCCGCCGGGAAGCCCGGAGTTTCTGTGTAGGGCTAAACAGTACGACGCCTGCCTGGATGGGGTGCTGATCATTTGCTTGAAATGCTGTGCTGTCAATCACATTCGCGTTTCGCGGTGTTTTGATTCCGCAATATTGCATTGTCTAGCTTGCGGATGCATTTGCGGGGCGGATTCGCGGCGAAGTGGGCGCTGGCCTCGGAACGTCCGATGTCGCCACACTGTTGGAAGATGCCCGATGCGGATTCGAGCGAAACGCCTTTTTTGGAAAGGGCGCGGTTCGGATTTCGGGCTCGTCTGAATACGCCTTTCTCGGTGGATGATAACTGCTTTATTACTGGCATATAACTTAGAGTTGCTGTCGAGGTCAGCGGTGTGCGTCCAGCCAGTTCCGGTAGTGCGTGGGAGCCAGGTGCGCGTCCGGTCCGGCGAGGAGCTCGTCGCCGGTGATCGCGGCGAACATACCGGCGGTGTCGTCGGTGACGACGATCCGGTCGTCGTGCCGGGCGAGCAGGGTCATCCGGCCGATTTCGTCGAGCGGGAGCACATCGGGTCCCGCGACATTGCGGACACCCTGCAGGGGCGAACCCAGCGCGACGCCCACCACCGCGTCGACGACATCCGCGGCTGCCATCGGCTGCAGCCGGGTGGCGGGCAGCCGGACGACGGTGTCATCGGCGGACCAGGACATCACCGCGTCCATGAACTCGAAGAACTGGGTGGCGCGCACGATCGAATATGGTGTGGGACCTTTCCGGAGCAACTCCTCCTGCAGCGTCTTGGCCCGGTAGTAGTCCAGTTGCGGTACCTGGTCCACGCCCACGATCGACAGCACCACCTGGTGCTTCACCCCGGCACGGTCCCCGGCGCCGAGGAGGTTGTCCATCGCGGTGCGGAAGAAATCCAGTGCGGCGTCGTCGAAGGTCGGGGAGTTGGCCAGCCCGACCACCACGTCGGCGCCCGCCACCGCCTGGTCGAGGCCCTCGCCGCTGACCAGGTCCACGCCGGTGGACGGCGCGGCGGGTACGGCGTCGTGACCGGCCGCCCGTAGCTTCCGGACGACCTGCGAGCCGATCCGACCGGTGCCGCCGATGACTGCCAGCTTCATGGTGCTCACCTTTCACCGCCTGCCGCCGGGCAGGCCGGGGTTCAGAGAGTTCGATGTGCACTGAAATGTCGAGAGGTGCTCCACTGCGGCAGTCCGCGGCCGGCGTCGTGACCGGCCGTGCGAACCGGATGATCATTGTGCTGCTGTTCCAGGATCGCATCAGTGATTCCGGCGACCGCGGCCCGGCCACCGGAATAGATGATTTCGAGACCTGCGCGGGCCGCCGGGATCAGGTGGTGAGCCGCGCGTCCGGCATCAGGCGCGTGATCGACAGATCTCGATGGGCTATCCCAGGACCGTGCTCGTGCACCGGACGCAGCGCCTCGATGACGTTGACGCAGGTCAGATGGTCTGCCGGATGAAGCCCTTCGGTGAAGCGGAAGCGGACGTTGGCGGTGCCCCGCGCCGTATCGGTCGTGGTGACCAGCTGATAACGCAGCGGCGCCCGATCCTCGGTGGTGGTGGTCCAGATCGAGCGATAACTCAGCCCGGGCCCCAGCCCTCGGTCGACGATCACCTTCTGGACGGCCCCGGAACCGTCGGTGATCACCTCCACGGTGCTGCTCGGGGTCTCGGCCGCACCGGCGGCGCTGTGGAACACCGCGTCGTCGAGAACACGCAGTCCCGCCGTGTAGTAGCCGTCGACCGCGGCGGCGCCGGCGACCGCGGCCGCGGACCCGGTGGCCCCGATACCGATATCGTGCCGATCCCCCCACGGGTACACCCCGGCCTCGGGGAAATCGAGCTCCTCGACCAGTTCCACCCGCCGGATCCCCCGGGTCACCTCCGTCAGTGATCGGATGAGCCGGGCCGGAATCGTGGCCTGGAAGGCCCCGGTGGCGTGGAAGGTGGATTGTCCGGTGCGGCAGGCATCCAGCAGTTCGGCCGGCGGGACGTGGCCGTCCAGCGGCGCCGTGGATATCACGTCGTAGCCGTCGCTCAGGAGCTCCGGTAGCACGCTGTCCGGTGTGTCCGCGGCGATCTCGGCGAACGTCGGCACGTAGACGACGCACGCCGTGCCCTCGGGCGGGGACTGCAGAGTTTCGATCCGCGCGGATACCTCGAGGTGTGCTCGCGCGCGGATCCGGTCGGCGATCCGGTCGGCGAAGGGGCCGGCGCCGAGCACCGCGATCGCGAGCGTGGGTGAACTCATGACGACTCCAGAAGGTAGTGAGGACGCAGGTCCGGCATGACCACACCGGGCGGTGCGACACACAACTCGGGAACCACGCCCAGCATTGCGGCGACCGAGATATCGGTAACAGCGGACCAATCTCCGCTATAGGCCTCGTCGTCCATTTCGTTACGCATCTCGATGACACCCGGGTTGCCGTCGAGGGTGATCACATGGCCGCCGGCCGCGCTGCTCGGAAGATCCTGTCCCAGATGGGCATTGCCGGTCCCGACGTGCCAGCACTCCTCGTTGGTCATGAAGAGATCATCACCGATGTATCCCCGGTAGGTCATATGGATCGTGCCGACGGTGCCGGGTTCGACGACGGTGCCGCCGGCCTGCACCCGGACGCGCGCCGGCACCGGGTAGAGGTGGCGAACGGCTCGGACACCGGCGAGGCCCGCCAGCCCATGTCGCCGGGGCCCCAGATGATCAGCCGATATGGACCAGTCACAACCGTCTCCTTGCCGCCGCTCGCGGACTTTCTAACACACCGTCTGATGTGACACGCCAGTTCTGTGCGGCGTGGGCGCGCCCGGTGATATCGAAAATATCGACGGTAGGAGGGGATTCTGCGCGATGTGGCAACCGGATGTGATCCGTCGTTCATCTTTCGTGCGACACCCGCGACACGGTGTGCAGTTCGGCGACTGTCTGATTGTCGAGCGCGTTGCGCCGGGGCGGGTGGTCGATCGTCAGCACCACGACCCCGGGGGCAGGTATTCGGTGGACAGCGCGGACAGGGAAACTCCTTCGGATCGGGTTCAGCGGGCGACGGTGCCGCCGTCGACCAGGAAGGTCTGACCGGTGACGAAACTGCCGGCGTCCGAACACAGCAGGAGCGCGGTGCCGACCATCTCGCCAGCGGCTGGGCGAGGGCGTTGGCCGCGCCCGCGCGACGACCCGGCTTCCCGCGCGGTCCCGCGGTGCCGTGTCCGGTTCACCACACGAACCGCGCGAGATAGCGACGGGCGTACTCGCGTACCGCAGCCGGATCCGAGATGTCCAGCTGCCCTCCTGGATTCAGCAGCAACGACAACGTGAGCCGGACCAGTAGTTCGGAGACGGCCCGTAGGTGCGCCGCCGGCATCGTCACACCGCTCCGGCGCAGCGTCCCCGCGACCCGGTCACCCGCCTCCGCGAGACCAGCGAATCGGGTCCGAGCCGGAGCCGCGGTTCGGCGATCTCGTGGACCGGCATCGGCAGGCCCTCGCGGATTCCCGCGTCGGATTCGGTGGTCACCCGGGCACCTCCGTGGCGCTTCGGTCACGGATCATTGGCACAGACCAGTGACTTTGTGCCACCCACCGTAGAACCCGGCCCGCACGGCACAAGGGGCGGATCGCCCTCGATATCGTGCGGGCCGGAGCACGGCTACGCGGTTTCGGCTCCCGAACCCAGCCGGGGAAAGGGCTCGGTGGAGAACACGACCTCCACGGCCACCTCGAAGTACGCCGCGATCCGCAGCGCCAGATACAGGCTGGGACTGTATTCGCCGCGTTCGAGGTAGCCGATGGTCTGGTAATGGACCCCGAGCGCCTCGGCGAGCTCGCGCCGCGAGATACCGCGTTCGGCGCGCAGCATCGCGATGCGGTTGTAGATGGCCTCAGAAGGCACGCTGCATCGCCTTCTCCCGACGCGCCGCCATACTCGATCCGGACTCGTGCCGTGCCATGCGCCGCAACACTACCGGCGCCACCAGCAGCCCCACGAGCGCCCAGCTGCCCAGGACGGCGGCGGTCTCGAGATGGCGCCAGGAGCCGCCGATCTCGACCTCGGCCGCCCCGGGTGGTAGCAACGCCGAGCGCATACCGAGCCCGGCCCAGTACATCGGAAAGGCCTGTCCCACACCCTGTAACCAGCCCGGCAGGGCGGTGAGCGGGTAGAAGATCCCGGATATGGCGATGAGCCCCATCAGTGGCATGGTGAGCAGGAAGGAGGCCCGGGCGCCGTCGAGCACCCCGCCCAGGGCCGCGCCGACCGGCAGCGCCGCGAGCAGACCGAGCAGCACGACCCAGCCGAAGGTCACCCATGCGCCGGTGCCGTCCAGTGATGACCCGCCGATGATCACCATGCCGGCCGCCAGGACGACGAGTACCTGCACCAGGACGGATCCGGCGGCCGCGGTCACCTTGCCGATGAAGTAGCCGATCATGCCGTGGGGTACGGTCCGGGCCCGGAGCAGAGTGCCGTCCTCACGGTCCAGGCCGAGCACATTGGTGAGCGCGTAGAGACCGTTGAAGGCGATGATGCTGCCGAGCAGGCCGGGGAGTGCGAGTTCGGCGACGGAGAGGCCGGTGTTCCCGTAGTCGCGATCGCGGAGCAGATAGAGCGCGCCCAATGCGATCGCCGGAGTGAGGAACTGACCGATCAGATCGGGGGCGTGGGTGTACATCTGACGGAATTCGATCCAGCCGCGGGTGAATCCGGCACGGACCGCGTTGGCGACGGGATTCATCGGGTGACCTCCGCGAGAGTGTGGACCGCGCTCGCCGGTTCCCCGGGTTCGTAGCGTTGCACCAGGGCCATGTAGGTGTCCTCCAGTGAGGCGCGGCGCACTTCCAGGTCGCCGATACGGTCGCCGTGCTGTGTGAACAGCTCGTGCACGAATTTCGTCGATTCGGTGGTGGTGTGGACGAAACGCTGTTCGTCCATGGTCCAGCGGACCTCGGCCGCACCGGCGATCGACCGGGACAGCTCGTCGGCCGACCCGTCGGCGATGATGCGTCCACCCGCCAGGATCAGGATCCGGTCGGCGATCTTCTCCGCCTCGTCGAGATCGTGGGTGGTGAGCAGGACCGTGGTGTCCTCCAGGTCGGACAGGCGATGGACCAGATCGTGGAAATCGCGGCGGGCCGCGGGATCGAATCCGGCGGTGGGTTCGTCCATGAACAGCAGTTCCGGCCGCCCGACGATGCCGATCGCCACGTCCAGCCGGCGCCGCTGTCCGCCGGAGAGGGTGGCGATCTCGGCATCGGCGTGGTCGGTGAGCCCGACCAGTTCGACGAGTTCGCCGGTGTCCCAGGGTTTGCGGACCCGGTCGGTGGAGTAGGGGCGATAGAACGCGCCCAGGTGGTCGAGCAGTTCGCGGACCCGCCATTTGGCGTGGTCCCGCCATGACTGCAGGACGACACCGATACGGGCGCGCCATAGTTCGTCCCCGTGCTCGGGGTCGGCGCCCAGTACGGCGACCTGTCCGGCCGACCGCTGGCGGAAGCCCTCCAGTATTTCGATGGTGGTGGTCTTGCCGGCGCCGTTCGGTCCCAGCATGACCAGAACCTCACCGCGGTGTGCCCGGAATGTCACCTCGTGCAATACGTCGGTGGTGTCGTAGCGCATTCGTAGTTTCTCGACGTTCAGTACCACGTCGTCACTCGAAGTCATGAATCCTCCCGATCATCGACCTCCGATGATTCATAGTATATCTACTACATATAGGAGCGGCAATGCTCCATGTGCGAGTGACTCGGTGATGACGAGTGAGTGCTCGGCGTGCCGGGGCCGCCGTGCCGCGGCCGGCGCGGCGCTCAGTCCGTGCGGGAGAACACCGCGACCAGGAACTCCGAGGAGTCGGTGAACGGCCGCAGATCCCAGGTCGACAGCAGTAGATCGGCGCTGAGACCCTGCTCGGCAGCGTCGGCGCGGAACTCCGCGAAGTCGTAGCCGCGGCCGGCGCCGAAACCGGTGACCACGCGACCCTGTGGTGCCAGATGCCGGGCGAAACCGGACAGCACCGCCGGGCGGGTCGGCGGGGCCAGGAATGTCATCACATTGCCCGCGCAGACGATCACATCGAAACCGGCGGTCACGCCGCGGGCCGGCAGATCCAGTTCGGCGAGATCGCCGACCAGCCAGGCGGGTCCGGGATAGTCGGCCTCGGCGGCGGCGATCAGCACCGGGTCGATATCGACGCCGACGACCGTGTGACCGGCATTGTGCAGGTGGCCACCCAGGCGGCCGGGTCCGCAACCCGCATCGAGTACCCGGCCACGCCGGCCCAGCATGGCGTCGATCAGCCGCGCCTCACCGAATATGTCGTGGCCTTCCGCCGCCAGCGTCCGGAACCGCTGCACATACCATTCGGAATGCGCCGGGTCGGCCGCGGTGAGTTCCTCCCAGCGGCTCCGTATGCGGTCCGGCGGGGTGTTCGCGCTCATCCGGTTCCTCTCGCGTCGGCTCACCCGGGACGGTGGCACCGGATCGAACCCTACGTGCGTCAGACCGCCGGCCGGTTCTCGTAGACCGTCGCGAGGTCGCGCAGGGCAGCGGACCCGTCACCGGTGAAGCCGGAGCCGTGCATCACGGCCAGTGTGGTCGGCCGCAAACCGGCCGGCCGGTGCAGTGTCGCGGGTACGGCCGGGGCCAGTGATGTGGCGTGGAAAACGTCCTCGGCGACCTCGGCCGGTCCTACCGGATCGGTGCCGGTGAGGGCGGGTCCGTCGCCGAGCTGGGTCATCGGATCGCCGCAGAACAAGACGCCGGTGGACTCCTCGTAGGGCACCCGCGCCTCCCAGTTGTGCGGGGCGTGCGGTGTATCGAAATGCTGGATCCGGCGGTCAGGGCCAGCGAGACCTGGCAGCCCACGGCGCCGTGGGCCACCCGGGCGGACGGCGCCGCGCCCAGGAACAGATTCATCGCCCCGCTCTCGTCGGCCTCCACGTGGCCGAAAGTGATCCAGCGGAGGTAACAGGGCCGTGCTATCCGCCGGTCCGGACCGGGCAGGGCGCGCGTGGCCTCACACCCCGAGGTGAGGCCACGCATGCCGGTAGCCGGACGCGGGTGCCGCTACACCTCGGCGACGCAGGTGACGAGCTGACGCTCGTCATAGGTGTAGTAGCTGGTGGCCTCGGCGGGGCACCCGGATTCGTCGGTGGTACCGGTCAGGATCTTCAGCACATGCACGGTATCGGGCTTACCCGGCGTGCACGGGCTGTGCGTGGGGCTGTCACTACCCGACGGAACCGTCATGCACTGACCTTCGACCCAGTCGATGTCCAGGCACAGCGCGCCCTGTTCCTGGCCGGCCAGGGTCACATAGTAGGTCTGGTCGACATCGGACGCGCAGTCGTCCTGGGTGGGGGCCTTGGCGACCACCTTGTAGTTCGAATTCTCCGAACCGCACACGGCGTGGTCGATCTCCGCGTCCATCATCGTCCCCGACAGCGTGACACAGTCACCGATGGCGGCGTCGAAATCGACATCCCCGCCCTCGTCGGTTCCGTTCTGACCGGGCACGGTGGATACCGCGCTCGCCGACGAACTCTGCGCCGAGTCGGTCCCGCCGGTACACGCCGACAGGGCCAGCACCGCACAGCCGAGTACGACAAGGCCTGCCAGCACACCGGGGATCCGGAACGCGGGCGAACGTCTGGACATACGAACTCCTTCATGGAAATACGTGAGGGTGAACAGTGTTCGGGCAGCGAATGATTCGGAACGGGTACACGGGAATGTGGTGTCTGTGGCGAACGGAGCCGGGCAGGCTCCGTTCCCCGCGGACCGCCGCCGGGAGTACCGGCCGTGCAGGGTTGCCCGGACATCGCGACCCGCCCCCCGGCGGCCGATGAACGGTCACACGGGGGTCGATTACTTCGGTGACGCATCGCCGGAAGACGGCGGTGCGGGTGATGCCCGGCCGGCGTGGCCGAAAGCGGCGGCGACGAGATCGACTGTGGCGGTACACCGTTGTCCCGATGGGCCGGCCACATGCGAATGCTCGCGTGAGCCTACCGGTCGACCCCCCGACCCGCGGTGATCTCGGGGACGGTTACCCGTGCCCCGGCTCCCCGCCGCGCCCGTGACCTACGGCCGTAGCTTCCCACGTCGGTACCTACTCCTCCTCGCTGGTGCCCGGCGCAGATCTTAACCGCTCGCGCCGACAAAGTGGATCCCTCGGGCGGACTCGCCTGTCCGTGGCCGGAGAAGGGATCGCCGATCGTCAGATCGATCCGGCGGCCGCCGAGATCCGCGCTGCCAGGGCGCGGATCATCTCCGTCGCGACGACCGCGTGCCCGCTGGTCGTGAAGTGGATGAGGTCCGCGCTCATGAGATCCGGGCGCGATCGCAGCGGATGATCCCAGAAGTCGACCAGCACCGCGTCGTACCGGCCGGCCACATCACGGACGATCGCGTTGAGCTCGGCCATGCGCGGCCGCATCGGCCGCATCGGCGCCATCCGTTCGGTCTCCCAGACATCGGCCACGGTGAACGCGCACAGCTGGGCGCCGGTAGCGGTCAGCGCGGAGAAAGCGGTGTCGAGATTCGCGCGCAGCCGATCGGTATCCCCGCCGGGATGGAACAGATCGTTGCCGCCGCACGACACGTGCACGAGGTCGGGCCGGAACTCCAGTACCGGCGCCAGCTGTTCGGCGAGCAGCTGATCCGAGGTGGCGCCGATCCGCCCGGTGTTCAGGTATGCCGCCTCGGGGTGCACCGAGGTGAGGACCTCCGCGACGCGGTCGGCCCAGCCGATGTCGCGGTAGCCCGCAGACGCGTCACCCACTCCCTGGGCGATGGAGTCGCCGAGCACGGCGTAGCGCCGCCAGGGCGCGTTGCGCAAGAGGGCGCGGGCGCTGCCGGGGGAGATCAGCAGCGGGTCGTCGGATTCGCTATGGCCGCGGTGGTCTGTCATATCGACTCCTGTCGGGACGGAACGGCGATCAGGCAGGCCGATACGGCGGCGAAGCCCGCGCACAGCAGGAACAGTGTGTGGAACCCGGCGAGCGGGTCAGAGGGGTGGGCGGCGAGCACCGCCGCCAGTACCGCGATCCCGAGTGCCCCGCCGAGCTGGCGTGCCGTCAGATTCATCCCGGTCCCGGCCGCGAAGCGATGCGGCGGTAACGCGTTCGCCGCGGTGGCGCCCAGTACGGTCACCACGATTCCGACTCCGCCGCCACCGAGTATTCCGGCCGGTATCCATGCCGACCACAGCGCCGGAGTGGGGCCGAACATCTCGGTGCTCATCCAGGCGAGTTTCGCGAGGAACATCAGTACCCCGAGGACTCCGGTCCAGCGACGGGGCAGGGCGAGGAAGGCCGCGCCACTGGCGACGAGAAGTGCGCCGGGGCCGCGTGCCGGGGTGGACTGGGGGCCGGGGGCCCGCACGGACGATTCGGTCATGGGAATCCTGGAAGCCGGGGAAATAAAACGTACGAACGTTCGTAAAGAAAATACGACCGATCGTTCGTATTGACAAGAGGGCAATGTCAGAATGGGAGGTATGAGGGAGGCGATCACGGATCAACGGCTGGTCAAAGGAGCCCGATCCCGGGCGGCGATCGCCCGGCGCGCCGCCGATGTGGCGTCGGTCGACGGGCTCGCGGGCGTCAGCCTGGGCAGACTGGCGGCCGACCTGGGTATCAGCAAGAGCGGTATCGCCACCCTGTTCAAAACGAAAGAGGCGCTCCAGCTGGCCGCGGTCCGGGCCGGTCGTGATGTCTTCGTCGAACAGATCATCACACCCGCCCTCCGCGTACCACGCGGTCTACCCAGAGTGCGCATGCTGGTCGAACGCTGGCTCGGTTACATCACCGATCCGGTGTTCCCCGGCGGCTGCTTCCGGGCCGCGGTGCTGGCCGAATTCGACAGCCGGCCGGGGCCGGTCCGCGACGCCGTCGCCGCGGACCACGAGGACTGGATGACCTTCCTGACCGGGGAGATCCGCAAGGCTCAGGAACTGGGTGAGCTGACCGGGCGGAACGCGGCGGCGCTGGCCTTCGAGATCGACGCGATCGTCGGCGCCGCCAACGTCGCCCGCCAGCTCGGCGACGACGAACGAGTCCTGATCGCGCGCCGGATCGTGGAGGATCTCCTGCACTGATCGCTCGGGAAGTGCCGGTCGTGGCATTGCGGCGGAAGTGCCTTACTCGCGGAGAGCGCCCCGTTCGAGACCCAGATAGCCGGTGAGTTCGGCCGCGGCGGCCCGTCCGGCCCTGTTCGCGCCGATCGTGCTGGCCGACGGCCCGTATCCGATCAGGTGGATGCGCGGATCCACCGCGACCCGGGTGGCGAGCGCGCCGTTCATGGTGATTCCGCCGCCCGGGCCACGGAGTCGCAGTGGGGCCAGATGGTCCAGCGCACTGCGAAAACCCGTGGCCCACAGAATGACCTGCGCGGCCTGGAAACTACCGTCGGCCCAGCGCACACCCTCGGGCTCGACATGGTCGAACATCGGCCGCCGCCGCAGGACGCCGCGGTCCC
The DNA here is from genome assembly GCF_046764065.1 of Nocardia sp. NPDC002869. Lineage (NCBI taxonomy): Bacteria > Bacillati > Actinomycetota > Actinomycetes > Mycobacteriales > Nocardiaceae > Nocardia > Nocardia sp. NPDC002869. The sequence goes on along the minus strand of NZ_JBKOOL010000025.1, from coordinate 36,387 downwards.
GGGCGGCGCGGAGCCGGTCGTCCAGCGGAAGACCGGTCACCGAGACCACCGAGCCGGGCGGAAGCCCGCGGCGTACCCGATCCTCCACGATCGCCACCGCCCGGCGGCCGGCGTCCACGTCGAACGGCGCCTCCCGGAAGGCGGTTTCCGAACGCGTCACCCAGGTGGTGCCGGTGACCCGAGAGATCTCGTCGAGCAGCTGGACCGCGGAGATTCCGCCACCGACGACCACCACGTGCTGTCCCGCGAACTCCGCAGGGTCGTGGTAATCGCGGGTGTGCAGCTGCCGCCCGGCGAAGGTCTCCGCGCCGCGATAGTGCGGAACGAAAGGGTGCTCCCAGGTCCCCGTGCCGTTGATCAGACCGCGCACCCGAAGCGTGCCCGCCCGGTCGGTCTCGGCGTGCAAGAGGCCGTCGTCTCCCGATCGATCGCACACCACCCGCACACTTACCGGCCTGCGTACCCGGAGCTCGAAATGCTCCTCGTAGCGCTGGTAGTAGCGCGGGACGGCGGTCGCCGCCGGAACCTCGGCCCCGGCGGCACCCGGATCGGCGTCCTCGGCGAAGGACATACCGGGCAGGTCGTGTATCCGGTTCACGGTGCTGAGGGTCAGCGACGGCCAGCGGAACTGCCAGGCGCCGCCGGGACCGGGCGCATGGTCGACGATGAGGAAATCCTGCCCCGGCACGAGCCCGTGCCGCCGCAGGTGGTATCCGGCGGACAGACCGGACTGCCCGGCCCCGATCACCAGTATCGGGAAATCCGGTTCGGCCGGATGCACTGCCTGCTGCGCCATGGTCGCCGATGCTAGTGCGCACGCGACACCGGGGACCGCCGGCCACGCACCCGGCGACCTGTGCCCGCCGCTGCGGGCCCTCAGTGGGCTACCGGGAGTTCCACCACGAATCGCGCGCCACCGGAGTCCGCGGAGTCCGCGGGCTCGACCCGGATGGCCCCCTCGTGCCGTCCGACCACATCGCGCACAATCGCCAGGCCCAGGCCCGCACCTCCTTCATCTCGGCTGCGGGCGTCGTCGAGGCGCACGAAACGCTGGAATATCCGCTCCCGATCGGCCTCGGGCACCCCCGGGCCGTCGTCGGCCACCGTGAGCACGGCCCGGTCATTCCGCCGCTCCAGCGTCACCCGCACCGACGTCGCGGCATGCCGTTGCGCGTTGTCCACGAGATTGCCCAGGACACGGGCCAGTTGGGTCCGGCTACCGGTGACGGCGAGCTCGTCCACGCCGAGACCGGCGCCGACCGGTAAGCGATCGCCGACCCGGTGGGCCAGTTCCTGCCGGACCAGCGCCGTGAGCTCGATCCGGTCGGCCCGGGGTTGTTCGCCCGCGTCGAGCCGGGCCAGCAGCAGCAGATCGGCCGCGAGGTGTTCCAGCCGCACGGTGTCGCCGAGCAAGCCGTCGAGTTCGAGCAACCCCGGATGCGCCTGCGCCACTTCGAGCTGGGTGCGCAGACTGGCGATCGGGCTGCGCAGTTCGTGCGCGGCATCGGCGATGAACCGGCGCTGACGTTCCGCGGACTGCTCCAGCGCCGCGAGCGTGTCATTGGTGGTGACCGCCAATCGGGCGATCTCGTCGCGGGCGGCGGGTTCGGGAACCCGGCGCGACAGGTCGCCGTGCATGATCTCGGCGAGCTCGGACCGGATGGACTCCACCGGCCGCAACGCCCACCGGGTGACCAGCCAGGTCACCGCGGCGACCACGGCGAGCAGCACCGGCAGCCCGATCAGCATCACCCGCCGCAGGTCGGCGACCGCGCTGTCGGCGGTATCCAGCGACGCGCCCGCGTAGACGGTGACCGGTTGCCCATCGGGGGCGGTGCTGTCGAGCGCGGCGACGCGATAGCTCGCGGGCCCGGAATCACCGACGGCCACTTCGGTCTGCCCGAACACCGGTTCGGTGGCCGCGGAAGCACCGACGGCCCGCGTACTTTTCGTCCCGCCGGAGCCGGCCGTGCTGCCGGTGCCCAAGCCGGACTCGGTATCCCCGGAGCCGGGCGAGTCGTCCTCGTCCGCTGCGTCGGAATCGTCTTCGTCGGATTCGTCGTCCGCGGAATCCTCGTCCTCGTCGTCTCCGGACTCGGCGTCCGCCGCCGTATCCGCCCCGAAGCCGGCCATCGGACCCCGGCCCCGCAGTTCTTCGTCGGCGGCCAGTACCCGCCCGTCCGCCGAGACGACCTGCACCGGTTCGTCGTCGGGATCCGGCACCCGAAGTTGTGCGAGTGGCGTTCCCGCCTCCAGCTGCCCGGCGATATCGCGCGCGGTGTTCGCGGCCTGCAGATCCGCGCTCTCGACCAGGTTGCCGCGCAGGGCCGCGAGCAGGATGAGCCCGGTGGCGGTCAGGGCGATCGCGACCACCACGGTGGCGGCGGCCGTGGTCCGTGCCCGGACCGAATTCCACCAGGCGCCGCGGCGGCGCGCCCGCTCACTCACGCTCGGCCGCCATCCGGTATCCCGCACCGCGCACCGTCAGGATGGTCCGGCAGCCGAAGGGCGTATCGATTTTGCGGCGCAGGGTGCTGATATAGACCTCGACGATATTCGGGTCGCCGTCGTAGGCGAAATCCCAGACATGATGCAGGATATCGGCTTTGGACACGACCTCCCCGGCGCGCACGGCCAGGTGTTCCAATACCGCGAATTCTTTGGCGGTCAGGACGATCTCGCGGTCCCCACGCCGGCAGCCGTGGGTGGCGGGGTCGACCACCAGATCGCCGACGCGCAGAAGGCGCACACCGCCGCGGGTGCGGCGGCGCAGCAGGGCCCGGATCCTGGCCACCAGCACCACATAGGAGAACGGTTTGCTGAGGTAGTCGTCGGCACCGGTGTCCAGGCCCTCGGCCTCGTCGTACTCGCCGTCCTTGGCGGTGAGCATCAGCACCGGTATTTCGTGACCCGCGGCGCGCAGGGTCGCGCACACCCGGTAGCCGTTCATACCGGGCAGCATGATGTCCAGGATGATCAGGTCGTACTCGGTGGTGGTGGCGCGGTGCAACCCCTCGGCCCCGTCGTGCACGACGTCGACCGCGAAACCCTCGGCCGACAACCCTTTCGCCAGTGCGAGGGCGAGCCGTTTCTCATCCTCCACGATCAGCAGACGCATCCACCCAGAGTGTCAGACGCTTCCTGAAATGTTCTTCAGGTGACTTCAGGTCACCTTCAGTATCGGCTTGCCACAGTGCTGAGCGTATTCGGGACGTACACCCACTCAGGAGGTTTCACCATGGCAAGCGTTATTCGTCACGCGGTCGCCGGTCTGCGCTGGATTCTGATCGGCGCCGCGGTCGTGGCCGTGGTCGCCGGTGCCGCCGTCGGCGTCGCCACTGTTGCCCTCGGGCACACCCCACCGCACGGCACCGTGGCCCTCGATCGCCCGATCGCGGAGTGGTCTCTCGTCGCCGATCCCGGGATCGATCGCATCCAGGCCATGGACGCCGCCGTGGCCGCGGTACCGGGCAGCAGGGCGGTCGCGGCCGAGTTCGAGACCGAGGATCGCGGACCGGTGTGGGAGGTGGAAGTCGTGACCTCGGCGGGCGTCGAGTACGAGGTGACGGTGGACGCGAACACCGGTGAGATCATCGGTGCGGCCGAACACGATTGATCCTCCCCGTGCGTGTCCGGGCGCCGGGTAGGGGCCGGCTGCCGCTCCGGGGCGGCGGCCGGCCCCGCCGCGCAGTCGAGGTGCGTGAGCAGGCGGCGCGGCGATGCGACACTGGACTCGCTGTCGCTGGTGTCCGCGAGAGTTCCGGATCGAACAGAAGGTGACCGCCGATGACGATGATCGAGGTGCCCGCGCCCGACGGCGATATCGAGGCCGTGTGGGAGACGCCCGAGGGCCCGGGACCGTGGCCCGCGGTGGTGCTGCTGCACGACGCGGTGGGCCTGACCGCCGACCTGCGTCGCAATGCCCGCATGCTGGCCGATCACGGCTATCTGGTGATCGCGCCGGATCTGTACTCCCGCGGGCCGCGCTGTGTGCCCGGCGTATTCCGCGATCTGCTGTTCACCGGTGAGGGTAGGGCGGTGCGCGATATCGTCGCCGCGCTGCGGCGGATACGCGACGATTCCTCGTGCACCGGCCGGGTCGCGGTGGCCGGTTTCTGTATGGGTGGTGGTTTCGCCTTGCTCACCGCGCCCCGCGGTTTCGACGCCGCCGCTCCCTTCTATCCGACCAGCCGGGGCAACTACGCGGAGATGTTGCGGGGCAGCTGCCCGATCGTCGCCAGCTACGGCCGGTTGGACCCGATCAATATCGGCCGGGCGCGCCGGCTGGAACGGGTACTCGACGATTACGGCGTCGCCCACGACGTCAAGACCTATTCCGGGGTCACCCACGCGTTCGCCAACCGGCTGCCCCCCGAGCCCGTACTGCGGGTCGCGGGTCTCGGTTACGACGAGGAGGCCACCGAGGACGCCTGGCGACGTGTTTTCGCCTTTTTCGACGCACATCTGACATGTCCGTCGCCGCACTGACTGCCGTTGCCGCGGTCGGCAGTGGAACCGATGCGGCGCAGCCGGTTTCGTGTTCCCGGCAACGGGAAGTCATCGGCCGGAAATTGAAGCCGTTGAATATCGTACCGTTCAACAACGGCATAGTTGCCGCTGCTGCGTCCGGCGTCGCGTCCGGGCGGTTCGGTTCGGTTCGGTTCGACGGAAGCAGGTTCGATATGTCCAACAACTTCTTTATGACCTTCATGATGATGATGATCATGATGATGATGTTCTGAGTTCCCGCGTGGCCCACCGGGCTCGTCGCCGGTCGACCGGCCGGGATACCCGAAAGCTTTCGTCCCGGCCGCCACATCGGCGCAACGGTGGGCGAGACGGCTCGGTGAAACGGATGAGCAGGTCACCCGGGGCGGCGACCTGCTCATCCCGGCGCACGCTCCTCGACGAGCAACGTGCGCTCTTCCGGGTGGTTCGGTGATCGCTACCGGGGTGATTCACCCGGGCACGCCGGACTGCACCGGATATGCCCGACGGCGCGAGTACCGGCCGGTCGGCACATGAACTCCGGAAGTGCGAATGCTCAGATACAGACTGTGGCGCTTCCGAGGGGGATACACAGGATGATGGCAGAACCGGTGATCGGGGTGGCCGACGGGGTGGCGGCCGAGGCGACCGGAGCGCCGAGGGCGCCGAGGGACAGGGCGATCGCAGTTGCGGCGAAAATCTTGGTCATTCTGGTAGACATTGCATATCCTTCGGTCGGGGTGAAACCAGGGACATCTTTCGCGCAGCATCATCAGTTTTCGCTGCGGGCAAGGCCGACACCAGACAAGGAATCATCAATTTTCCGGCACCGAGGTCACGAGCGGGTCACCGGTATGCCGCGACGGGTCGCGCCGAGATCGCGGTGACCGCGGGATCGTCCAGGAACGCCCGGCGTCGGATTCTTCCCGGCCGCGCACGATATTCGAGTGGTTCGCGCGTGCCCGGTCGGCCATGGCGTTCGCCACCACCGCGAGGCTTTCACCCCGCGGCGACAGAGAGCACTCGGCCCGAGGTGGCACGGTCGGGTACAGCGGGCGGCTGATCAGCCCGTCCCGCAACGGGTTTCGAGTGCCGCCGATGAGAATACGCTGGGACAGGCCGGGAATCGCCCTCGACAACTCGCTGAAACGCCAAGGCCGGAATACAAGCCGTGGCCGAAGGGCTTGCCGGAGGGGGGCGACAAGCCCTTCGGAGTTACGCGGCGGGTTACTCCTGACCGTCGGTTCCGTACCCGAGTTCGACGTCGTAGCCGACCTCTTCGCCGGAAATATCGATCTGCCCGGTGACCGGCGGATAACCGCGGGCCACGACCGTGTACCGGCCCTCGGGGAGATCGGGCACGATGTAGCGGCCCTGCTCGTCGGTGTGCGCGGTGGCGGCCACATCGCCGGTGGCGTCGAGGACGGTGATCTGGATATCGATCACCGGCCGGCCACCGTCGGCGCGGGCCGATCCGGTCAGCACGGCCATCGGCGCGAGTTCGATATCGTGCCGCAGCCGGCCGCTGTCGGGCACGGTCAGCGCGGTCGCGCTCGGGCGCATGTGCTCGGCGACCGCCACCAGTGTGTAGGTGCCGGGAACCACGCCGTGGCACAGGTAGACGCCGTCCTCGCCGGAGGCGGCCGATGCGACGACCTCGCCGTACTGGTCGGTCACCGTGACCGTCGCGCCGGCCAGCGGCGCACCGCCACGGGTCGAGCGGACGGTGCCCGACAACTCGCCGAGCCCGGAGAGGGTCAGGTCCATGCGCTGTGGCTGCGCGGCGTGCGCCACATTGACCGCGGTCGGCCGGTGGCCCGGCGCCGAGACGATCAGCACATAACTACCCGGCCCGGGGGCGTTGACGGTGTAGCCGCCGTCGCCGGCCCCGCTCGCCCGCGCGACCTGGTGTCCGCGCTGGTCTATCAGGGTGAGTGCCGCACCGGGGACCGGGCGTCCGTCCTCGCGGGTGATGTGCCCGTGGAAGGAGCCGCTCTCCGCGCCGGTCCCGGAGTACCGGGTGGTCGGCAGCGAGGTCTGTGCGGTGACGGCCGGGCTGTATACGCCGTGACCGTTCTGTCCGGCCGGCGCCTGCGCCGTGAGCGCGCCGACAGGTACGGGTGCCGGTTCGGTTCGCGGATCGTCGGCGTGCTCGGTCGCGGGGGCGTGGTGCCGACCCACCGGCTCGGCCATCGCGGGGGTGCGTTCGAGATCGGCCAGATCATCGGGCACCTCGGCCTTGGGCTCCATATCGGTGGCGGCCGCGGGATCGGCGGTCGGCTCGATATCGATCGTGCGCCGCAGCGGGCGGTTCGGCAGCAGCGCCGCGGCGATGAGCGCCACCACACAGGTCACCGCCGCGATCAGGAAGATCCGGCCGGTGGCGTCACCGTAGGAGAAGCGCACGATCTCGGCGATCGGGGCGGGCAGCGCCTTCAGATCCAGATTGCCGCTGCCCGACGAGGTGGTGTGGATGCCGAGTTCGGCGAAACGGGCGGTGGACAGTTCGCTCACCCGGGTCGCCAGGACCGAACCCAGGACCGAGACGCCGATGGCGCCACCGAAGGTGCGGAAGAAGGCGACGCTGCTGGACGCGGCGCCGATATTCTGCACGCTCACGGTGTTCTGAACCGCCAGCACCAGGTTCTGCATCATCATGCCGACACCCGCGCCGGTCACGGTGATGAAGCCGCCGATCAGCCAGATGTTCGTAGCATGGTCGACGGTGGAGAGCAGGGCGAATCCGACCACCAGCAGGGCCGCGCCGGTGACGACGAAGCTCTTCCACTTGCCGAATCGGGTGATGAGCTGACCGGAGATCACCGAGGCGACGAGCATCCCGGCCACCATCGGCGACGACAACAGACCCGCCGCGGTGGGGGAGTAGCCACGGGCGGTCTGCAGGTACTGACCGAGGAACGTGGTGGCGCCGAACATGCCGACGCCCACGGCGACCGAAGCGAGGATGGCCAGCGCGGTGGTGCGTTCGGTGACGATCTTCAGCGGGATGACCGGATCCTTCACCCGCGATTCGACGAGCACCGTCAGCGCCAGCAGCAGGACACCGCCACCGACGTAGAGCGCCGATTCGGTGGACCACCACTCGTAGTACCCGGCCTTACCGGCGAACGAGACCCAGATCAGCAGGACCGAGACGCCCGCGGTGAGCAGGGTGGCGCCGAGCCAGTCGATCCGGACGCCCTCTTTGCGGGTCGTGGTCAGCCGCAGCGTGCGCTGCAGGAGCAGCAGGGCGATCACGGCGAGCGGGATGCAGATGAAGAAGCACCAGCGCCAGCCCAGCGGGCTGTCCACGATGACGCCGCCCAGGATCGGTCCGCCGGTCATGGAGACCGCCATGACCGCGCCCATGTAGCCGGAGTACCGCCCGCGTTCGCGCGGCGGAATGATGCTGCCGATGATCGCGACGACCAGCGCGGTCAGCCCGCCCATGCCGACGCCCTGCAACGCGCGGGCGGCAAGGAGCAGTCCGACATTGTGGGCGAAACCGGCGATTACCGAGCCGACCACGAAGATGATGATGCCCAGCTGCACCAGCGTCTTCTTGTTGAACAGGTCGGCCAGCTTGCCCCAGATCGGCGTCGAGGCCGCGTTGGTGAGCAGAGCGGTGGTGATGACCCAGGCGTAGGCGGTCTGCGAAGCCTGTAGATCACCGATGATGGTCGGTAGGGCGTTGGCGACGATGGTGGTGCTGAGCAGCGCGGTGAACAGCGCCGCCAGCAGACCGGTCATCGCTTCGAGGATTTCGCGATGGCTCATGGCGAGCGGATCGCGAGAGGCTGGCGCCTCGGTGTCAGACATCGGCTCTCTCTTTCGAAACCTGCGGGTTCTCGTCCGCCGTGCCACAGCGGTCCCGGGAGTTGAGGGAATTCCGGAGGCGGCGCATCACCTGATAGGCCTGTTCCACGTCGTCCTCGGTCCAATCGCCGAGGGTTTCCTGGAGGTGCCGGGTGTGCAACGCCCGGACCCGGTGCAGCAGATCCTGGCCGTCTGGGGTCAGCCGGACCAGGCTGGCGCGGCCGTCGCTGGGATCGGCCTCGCGGCTGATGTATCCGGCGGCGGCCAGTTCGGTGATGTGCCGGCTCATCGCCGACGGGGTGATGCGGAGGTCGGCCGCGAGGCCCACCTGCCGGCAGGGGCCCGCCGTCTCGAGGGTGGACAGGACGCCGAGCCCACCGGGGAGGAGCCGGCCCGCGTCGGACTGGGCCAGCGTGCTCCGGAGGGCACGGCCGATGAGGAACATCTCACCGAGGAGGTTCTGTGTGGTATCCGCTGAGACTGGCACGGTGGCTCCAAACAATGATTAGTTCACTACGCTAACCAAAAATAGATCAGTTGCTTGCGGTAATCAACTATCGCAAATCGGACACCGAACTGCGGGTCGGGCGCGGCTCGCATCCCCGTCTCGATACCAAGGTTTTGAGTCAGCCGAGAGTTTCCGATGGACCCCACCACAAGTGCAGGAAGCTCCGGACGTCGTCATACCCGTCAAGAGCCCGACCGTCCACGTCCGCCGGGTCGGCCTCGGCACGCGCCGCCAGCGACTCACGAGTGCGAGGGCGTTGGACGCATTCGGCCTGGATTATCTCTGTTCAACGATGATCGTTGCCGGATTTCTGCCCAAGAATGCCCTTTGCTGGACATGCGTCGGTGGACCTCGGGGGCCCTACCGCTTGGGATGTTGCGTCGTGCAGTCGAAGAGTCTGTCGAGGTAGTAATCGATGGCGGTCAGCGCGGCGTCGGGATCGATGACGTCGAAGTCGAGAAGCGGGGTGAAGCCGGTCAGCGCAAGCAGGAGGTTTGTCTCGATGGCTGGTTCACGATCCGAGGGGATATGGCCATCGGTGATTGCTTGCCTGATCAGGTGTTCGGTCAGTGCTCTGCCGTCGTGTAGTCCGAGGCGGGCCTGTTCGTGTAGCTCTGGGTCGTGTAACGCCTCGAGGGTGTAGGCGGCGCTCATGCGGCTGGTGGCGCGGGCGTCCGGGTGCAGGGGGAGCATCTCCGTGAGCGTTACTCGCAGTACGTCGCGCGGGTGTGGGGGGGAGCCGAGGCGGTCGAGGCTTCGGGTGACGCGCCGTGAGGTCTGTTCGGAAGCGAACTCCATAGCGAATACGAGCATCGCTGTCCGGGAGCTGAAATAGTGCTGGACCTGTCCGAGGGAGGCGTCCGCCTCGCGGGCGATCTCACGCATCGTCGCTCGGGTCCAACCTTGTTGTTCCACTACTCGCCACAGGGCGCGAGCGATGGTTTCGCGACGTTCTCGGTGATCAACCTGTTTGGGCACGCGAACCCCTTCCATCTGATTCCATACGCCTGACATAATACAGCTGACTTGAAAAAGGAGTGGTGAGAATGACTGACCGTAGATTCCGGCCGCGGAAGGTTGAAGCCCTCACTGAGGACCGCGACCGGTCGAGCCGGGTAGAGGTTGACGCCGCGCCGCACGCCCTCCCGGGCGAGCGCCGTTTCGAGCTGGGGAGTGCGCGATGACCGCGTTCGCCGACCCTGAGCTGGAGACAGCATATTTCGCGGCCTACGACGCAGTGATGGCATTTTGGCCGGTACCGGCCGAGACGGTAGATCTACCGGGGCGGTACGGAACGACGCGAGTCACGTCCGCCGGCCCGTCCGCAGCGCCGTCGCTGGTCCTGCTCCACGGATACAGTGGCACGTCCGGAATGTGGTACCCGGTAGTCGGTTCGCTGGCTGAGGAGCATCACGTGCGGGCCGTGGACACCATAGGCGAGCCGGGCCGCAGTCGACACACCGGCGCTGCCTTGGCCGGCATGGACGATCTCGTGGACTGGCTGGCGGAAACGTTCGATCTGCTCGGGCTACCCGCAGCAGACCTGTGCGGCCAGTCCCTGGGCGGGCACCTCGCGCTTCGGTTCGCGCTCGCCCATCCCGAACGGGTGCGACGGCTGGTCCTGCTCGATCCGCCCCTGGTCTTCGCCGGGCTCAGCCCCGAGTTCGAGGAGCTGGGCCGGAACCGCGACCCGCACCCGACTTTCGAGGAGGCCCGCGCGATGCTGGCACCGGGCGCCCCCGGCGGCGGGCCGGCGCATCTGGAGGCCTACCTCGACCTGCTCGCTCACGGAGCCGCGCACTTCCCCGCCTCGCCGATCGTTCATCCCCACCCGCCGGACGAGCTGGCGCACCTGCCGGTCCCGACCCTAGTCGCCCTGGCCGGGGCGAGCCAGGTGCACGATTCGGAGGCGGCCGCGGAAGTCGCGCGGCGTGCCGGGGCGCACACGGTGATTCTCCCCGGTGCGGGGCACGGCCTCCTGGCCGACGTCGAACCTGTCCGCAGCCTCGTCCTCGAACACCTCCGGCGAAAGGACTCACCGGAATGACGCCGCATCAGCGAATTTCGAGAAGACCCCTTGCCGTGGACGTACTCTCGCGCTCATTCCGACCGGGTCGCCACGGCCGATGTTGTTCGAGCTGGTTGATACAGCGCTCGACAGTGTTGCGAGCCCGGTAAATCACTGTGTCGAACGCCGGAGGCCAGCCGTCTTGCGAGCCGCGCCGGCGGCGGTGCCCAGCTTGATCGGCCGGGCTCGCGATGGTTCGCCGGGACGCGACTTCGGCGCAGATACTCCGGTTGGCCCGTACACGGCCCGACAAAGTGGATCGACCAGGTATGAACCCCTGGCACCGCGCGCTGCCCCCGACGCTTGGTGCACTTCAAATTCCTTGTTTAAAAACCGATGTATTCCTGGACAGATGGTGGGCAATCATCGCCGGTCGACGATGATTGCCGCAGGAAACTTGTCCGACAAGCACCTTTGGTGAACACCGAGCGCTAGACCGATTGGTCCAGCGTGTGCGCCCGAAATTCGGCTGATGCACGGCGATCCGCCGTTGTCGGAGCCATTTGGCACGATCGCGGCTATGACCAGCACTCCGACCACTCCACCGCGGCCGTTCGACGTCACCACCGTCTTCCCTCTACTGGCTCCGCTGGCACGCACGGCGACCCGGTTGCACCCGCGCCCCGGGTCGCCGTCACCGCAGGACAGTTCCATCGGCGGACCGTTGCTCTGGCCCGCCGACGAGCCGTGGCCGCACTGCGACGAACCTCATGAAGTGGACGGAATCAACCCGACCCTGACCCCAGCGGAGGTGCGGCTGGAACGCCGGATCCGTGCCGCCTCGCACGGCAGGGCCCTGACCCCGCAGGAACGAGAGACCCTCGAGCGAATCCGCCCGCCGCAGGAGTATCCGCTCACGTTGGCGATCGCCCCCTATGAGGGTTCCATAGCGATGCTGCCGGTCGCACAGCTCTACGCGCGCGACGTGCCCGATCTGCACACGCCTGAAGGCGCAGACCTGCTCCAGGTCTTGTGGTGCCCCTTCAACCACCCGGCGGGCATGCCCAGGACTGCGCTGTTCTGGCGGTCGGCCGCCACCGTCACCGCCATCCTCGCCACGCCCCCCGAACCGCCCGCGGTGCAGTTCGACGGCTACCTGCCCGAGCCGTGCCTGCTCCACCCGGAGCAGGTCACCGAATACCCCGACCACAGGGAGCTGAGCAAGGAACTCCGGGAGCAGATCGGAGACTGGAGCGTGTGGCAGGCAGCCGAGACGGGCGTGGACAGCGCCTACGCGTCGTACCCGCCGGAGTTCTACGCCAATGAGTTGTCCGTCGCACCCGGCTGGAGAGTCGGCGGCTGGCCTGGCTGGGGAGCCGCCGACCCCAGCCCCCTGCTCTGCCCTACCTGCAACAGCGACATGGACCCCCTGCTGACCATCGCCACGTCCGAAGCCGGCAGCAGAGACAGCAGCTGGCTCCCACGCGAGGAATCGGCGCATGAACCATCCATCGGCTTCAAGCCCACTGCAGTCGAAATAGGTAGCGGCTACGACCAGCATCTCTACGTCTGCCAGACGGCGCCGGAGCACGCCCACACCGAGCTGATGGCCTAGCCGTTGGGTCGGGTCGGGTCTCAGGAGCGAACAACGGACACATGCGTGTTCACGAATGCAGGTTGAGGCGAGCGTTGGCATCCTCCGGCGGATATCGCCTGACCGTCCGTTGATCGATGCGTTCCTGGACGTCGGTGCGAGCAATCAACGCTGGTCAGCGATGATTGCTCGGTCTATCTCGTCCAGAAACCGCCTTTTCCAGGGCATGGGTGGTGCAGTACCGCCGACCACTCACCACGGCAGGTTTGGGCCACCGAACCGGCCCGGTGAGCGTTTTCACCGATGCGCCGGGTCGGTAGGCAAGAGGCTGAAGAGCACTGAGTCGCGGCGGCCTCCCTTGAACGGGGTATGAGACCTCAAGAGCCCTTCGCGCGTGAAACCACTTCGCTCAGCGACCTGTTGAGAGGCCAGGTTGTCCGGGCCGCAGGTAAGCTCCAGTCGCGCGACGGCGAGGTCGTCGAACGCCCAGCGCGCCAACAGCCGCACGGCTCGCGTGGCAATGCCACGACCGCGCGCGTGGCCGGCGAGCCAATATCCGACCGCAGCTCGCCCCTCGGCGACAGCGATGTCGTAGATCGATGCCCCGCCCCACACCCGGCGGGCGTCGCCGGCCTCGACGATCGCGAACCCGATGGCCTCGCCCCGCATTCGCGCCGCTTCTTCCCCTTCTCCTGCCCAGGTCAACTGGTGCTGTTCGGTGAAAGGCTCGCTCGATGCCCAGGAGAACCGCTGGCACAGAGGGTCGGAGAAACCGGCAAATCGCTGCGCGTGGTCGTTCGGTCGCCAGGCGCGCAGGGTCACGACTCCGTCGGTGAGTTCAGGATCGGGGAAGTGCAACTCGGGCATGGACGAAAACTACGAGACGATTCGCGAGGCTGTCGCTTCGTTTTTCTTTCACAGCCGGGTTTGGAGTTCGCCAGGATTGCAGTCGCTTGTTGACGCAGCGGGCGGGATTGGACTCGTAGCTGTTCATCAATCGCTGCATTCTTGGACAGTTCAGCGTGATTTCATCGCTGGCCAGCGGTGTTTACAGCCATTCACTCGTCCTATAGCCCTTTTATGGACGCCCATGGTGTGGGTGACAGGGAACCCGCAGCAACAGCGCAAGAAACAACAAGTTCCGACATCAGCCCCGGCCCCAGCGGGGGTGATTACGCAGCGGGATCATCGCCGAAGACAACGGGCCGGGGTGATAGCCGGTCGCGGATACGTCCTTATCCATTGGGTCTCCGCGAATGCTATGGGGAGCCCGAACAGGGCGGCGTGAAGCCTGTCAGGTTTCGATCCACCCGGTCGGTGACGGTTTCGTCATCTTCATGAAGACGATGTTTGCGTTAATTTCTCCCGGCCAGGCCTGGCCGGTGATCCTGCCGTGCGTCCGTATCTCGATCAACCGGTCGAGTGCGCCGTTGACGGCGACTTCGCTGAGTTGGCTGTCGAGTAGGGCGGCGCGGAGTCGGCCGAGGTCAACCGCGTCGACCTGAGTCATCACCTCCTCGCTCAGGGCGGCGTTGTGGAACTCTTCGACGAAGTCGGAGCGGATGCCGATACGCGAATCCGGTGATTCCGGGCACGACAGCCCGTGATCGATGGCCACTATGTCGCCGTTGCGGCCGGTGCGGTAGTTGCCCCAGTGGCGATCGGTGTTGCCGATGACGTAGTCCAGTACCGCCATCTGCTCGCGTTGGATCTTCGGGTAGCGGTCGTTCAGACGCCGCAACTCATCCCTGGCATTCCTCTTCAACCAGTCCTCGCGCGGCAGTCGCAGTTGAGCGGCCTTGGGGTGGCTCGGGGTGGAATACGCCCAGATCTGGTTCGAACCCAATCCATAGGGCCCGTTCGTGATCGAGGTGGGCGGGACGCGTCCGAAACCCAGAGCCTCGTCGACTCGGTAGGCGCCCTGTTCTCGATAGGCGAGGTGTCCTCCCCCGCGAGGAATACCGAAGCGCAGCGGAAGATCGGGTAACACACCCAGCAATGTCTCGAGGTACCCCGGTTTGTAGACGCTACGGGCACCGCCCACCGAACGCCCGAGGAAGGTGGCGGCGACGCCTCCACCGAGCGGTTTCACTTCACCATCGAGCCTGCGCACCGCTATTTCCATCGGGCTCGGCTCGAACAGTGGAAGTCCCGTCCTGCCGATGCCGTCCAGACTCCGGGCGGCGTGCTCGGTTGTTCGAGCGAATCCCGAGCTGTACCGCCGGGCAGTACCGTTTCCCAGATCTCGGAAACTCCCGGCCAGACCATGGGTGATCGTGTCGAGCAGCCGGATGAGTGGGTTGTTCACCTCTGCTCGAACCAATCCCTGGAGTCGTCACATCCACGGCGAAGGTGTGACCGCTGTGGGCCTTCGCCTGTTCGGCCGCGGGGGACGCCTACCCGCTTTGCGCGATACTAACAGTCATCTCATACGTCAGAGCGCGTTGAAGGCGGCCGGCTGCAAGAAGGTGTTCGCCGACAAGAAGTCCGGCAAGGACGCCGAGCGCGAACAGCTGTCCGCGTGCCTGGAGAGCGCACCCCGGCGTGCGGCGGTATCGGTCACCCGGTAGTGCTCACCCCGGTAGGTGACGTTCTCCTCGGTCCACAGCCGGCGGACCAGCCGGAGGAACTCCCTGGTGCGGGCGTACCGCTCGGCCTGGTCCTCCTCGGCTTCGCCGTAGGCCGCGAGATCGTGCTTGCCGGACACGATATTGATCCGCAGCCGGCCGCCGGTCAGGTGGTCGGGGCTCGCCGCCGCGGCGGCGAAATGGGCGGGCCGCCAATAGCCGGGCCGGACGGCGGCAAGCGGTTCGAAGGTCGTGGTCCGGGCCGCGAGCGCGGTGGCGACGGTGAACGTATCCGGGCGACCCCAGCCGGCGCCGATCAGCGCCCCCTGCCACCCGTATTCCTCGAGTGCGCGTGCCTGCGCGGTCAGTGTCTCCAGGCTGTTGTGGCCGGCGGTGACGGCATCACCGCGATGCCCGGGAATCACCTGGTTGGGGATATACCAGAGGTATTCGGCCGTCGGGGCGGCTCCTGCTCGGTCTGGCATCGCGGATCTCCGTTCGGGGCCGGGGGATCGGGACAGGCGCGCACCGGATGGGCCGGGGGATCACCCGGACACACATTGCGCCGCTATCCGTTTCCGGGCTACGGACCGGATCACGGTGATTCGAAATCGCCGCACCGGACCGGCGGGCGTGGATCGAGGTCGGGTTGACAAGCCGGTGGCCGTCTGACACTCTCGCACCAGGTCACGAGTGCCAGCGTGAAGCCCCGGCTTGCTGGCCGGCAACCCTCCTCCGCGGTGGGGTGCCCCGGGTGACGACCTGGCCGCTGCTCGACCGAGCACGGCAAGCGCGGACTCCGCCGAATCGAAGCCCGGAGTCCCTCGATCGAAGGGATTGCGTGATGACCGCTGTACTCGACCCCACCCGTGCCCCGGCCCGCGTCTCCGGCGACGACCTGCGGGTTCCGCTGGTACAGGGTGGTACCTGTACCTACGCCAACTTCGACTACGCGGCCAGCGCTCCGGCTCTCGCGCAGGTCACCGCACGGGTGGCCGATCTGCTGCCCTACTACGCGAGCGTGCACCGCGGGGCCGGGTATGCCTCGCGTGTCTCCACTGGCTGCTACGAGGCGGCCCGCGAAACGGTCCGCGAGTTCCTGTGCTGTGCCGCCGACCAGGAAGTCGTATTCACCCGGAACACCACCGACGCGCTCAACCTGCTCGCCGCCTGCGTCCCCGGCGATACCGTGGTCCTCGATATCGAGCACCACGCCAACTTCCTGCCCTGGGCCGGGCGCGGACGCCGGGTGGTGCCCGCCGCCGGCACGCTCACCGAAACCGTCGAGCGTCTCGCCGCCGAACTCGGGGCGAAACCCGCGGCGCTGCTCGCGATCACGGGCGCGTCCAATGTCACCGGGGAGGTGCTGCCGCTGACCGAGCTGGCCGCGCTCGCTCATCGCCACGGTGCGCGAATCCTGGTGGACGCGGCCCAACTGGCGCCCCATCGGCGGATCGACCTGTGCGCCACCGATATCGACTATGTGGTCTGCTCCGGGCACAAGCTGTACGCACCGTACGGCGCCGGGGTGCTGGCCGGTCGCCGCGACTGGCTCGACGCCGCACCGCCGTACCTGGCCGGTGGGGGCGCGGTCACCGAGGTGACCTCGGACACGGCGGCCTGGGCGACCGCGCCGCATCGGCACGAGGCCGGTTCACCCAATGTGCTGGGCGCCGTGGCGCTGGCGGCCGCCTGCGGGGCGCTCACCGAACTCGCCGCCCCCGCCGAGGTGCACGAACGGGTGCTCACCGACCGGTTGCGCACCGGGCTGGAGGATATCACCGGTGTTCGATGCCTCCGGATCTTCGCCGACAGCGCCGACTGTGTGGGAATCGTCGCCTTCACCGTGGACGGTTTCGAACCGGGGCAGGTCGCGGCCTATCTGTCCGCCGAACATGCGATCGGCGTGCGGGACGGCCGCTTCTGCGCCCACCCGCTGCTGGCCCGGTTCGGGCTCGACGCCGCCCTGCGCGCCAGTATCGGACTCGGCACCACCGCCGGTGATGTGGATCGGCTGCTCGACGCCGTGCGGACCCTGGTCGCGGCCGGGCCGCAGTGGGATTACGCCTGTTCGGACGGCCGCTGGGATCCGGTTCCGGAGACCCGTCCCGGCCTGACGGAAGGGCCGGACACCGGATCCGCACCGTGCTCGGTGTGACGTACCGCGTGTCATGTGAGAGAAATTAAACGTGTCCCGTGGCGCCCTGCGGCTTCGCCGGATTCCCACACTGATCCCGAACCCGGAGTGAGCCGAGATGACCGTCGAAATCGACATACTGACCGACGCGGCGGAGGCGCGCGCCGCGCAACGGGTGTTCCGTACCGCGATGGTCGGGGGCCCGCCGATCTCGGCCGAGGCCGCGGACGGGTTGAACGAACCCGGACGCACCCTCGGCGCCCGGGTCGGCGGTGAACTGGTCGGGACGGTGAATTCCTACACCAGCTGGCTGATCGCGCCGGGCGGCACGCGCCTGCCGCACGCCGCGGTGACGCACGTCGGTGTCCTGCCCACCCACGCGCGGCAGGGGATCGCGGCGGGGCTGCTGCGCCGCCAGCTCACCGAGATCGCCGGACGCGGGGAGGTCGTCGCCTCGCTGCGCGCGACCCAGGGCGGTATCTATGAGCGTTTCGGGTACGGCGTCGCCGGCTCGTCGGCGCGCTGCGAGATCGATGTGCACCGGGCCCGCTTCCGCGAAACGGTACCGGCCGCGGGTCCGGTCCGGTTGCTCGCGCCCGCGGACGGCTGGGAGATACCGGCCAAGATCTACGCGACAGCGGATGTGACGTGGACCGCGGCGGTCGATCGCCCCTCGTACTGGTGGCGGCTACAGGGGCTGTTGCGGCCCCAGGGTCATGTCGCCGTGCACGGGGAGCCCGGCGCGGAGGACGGGTTCGTGCGCTACCATGCCGCCGAATCCCTGGAATGGGTGCGCGGCCCGCGCCGGACGGTCGTGGTCGACGATCTCGTCGCCACAACTCCCGCTGCCTTCGTCGGTCTCGTCCGCCATCTGCTCAGCGCCGATATCGTCGACGTGGTCGTGCTGTCCGCGATCTCGCCCGACACCCCGCTGCGGCATCTGCTGACCGACGAGCGGACGGCCCGGGTCACCGATATCCACGACGAGACCTGGTTGCGGCTCGTCGATGTCCCGGCCGCACTGGCCCGGCGCGCCTATCGTCCCGGTCGGCCGCTGGTCCTCGCCGTCACCGATCCGATCCTGTCCGCCAACACCGGCAATTACCGGATCGCGGACGGCGGGGTCACCCGGGTGGACGAGCCCGCGGACCTCGGCACCGACGTGACGGCCCTGGCGGCCGCCTACCTCGGCGGTACCCGCTGGCGCCACCTGGCGCTCGCGGGCCGCGTCACCGAGCACCGGCCCGGCGCCGCGGCGACCGCGGACGCGCTGTTCGAGGTGGACGAGCATCCGTTCAGCGGGACGTACTTCTGACCTCCTGCCCGGTCCGGGTGGCCGCGTAGTGCGCCGCGATCTCGTCACTGGTGGTGACCCATACGGCGGGATGCTCGACGATGTAGGCCAGCGCCTCGTCGAGGTACCGGGCCCGGAACGCCTGCCCGGTGACGAAGGGATGCAGGGCCAGGGCGAGGACGCGGCCGCTCTTTCGGAGTCCGCCCACAGCCGGTCGAGCTGGTCCCGTACGATCTGGACGAAATCGGGGCCGGTGAGCCCGGTGCCGAGGAACAGGGTGTTGTCGTTCAACTCCACCGAGTACGGCACGCTGAACAGGCCGGGGACACGCAGCGGGTAGGGCTGGTCGTCGTTGGTTCAGTCCAGGACGTAGTCGACGCCGAGTTCGCGCAACAACTCCGGAGTACGGAAACTCTCGGAGAGGGCGGGGCCCATCCAGCCGCGCGGTCGCTTCCCGGTGCCGCGCTCGATGGTGTCGAGCACGTCCGCGAGGTAGGCGCGCTCGTCCGCGGCGACGATCTCGGCCTGCAGCACGGAGTTGTTCCGGCCGTGGGCCGGCCAGGCCCAGTCGCGGTCCCGGCCCGCTTCGATGAGGCGCGGGTAATGCTCGACCACCTCGGAGTTGAGGAGTGCGCTGGCCCGGATGCCGTGCCGGTCCAGCGATTGCAGGATCCGCCAGAAACCCGACTCGGGGGCCGTAATCGCGCCAGCCGTAGTTGAGCAGCGGTGCGCGAACGGCTACCGCAGCTACGACGAGCGGTTTGTCGATCGCGTACTGCAGATCCGGGGCCTGCTCGACGCCGGGCTACCGACCCGGGTCATCAAACAGATTCTCCCGTGCCTGGACACACCGCGGTCCATCTACTTCCCGGACGCGACGCCCGAGATGCTCGCGACCCTCGAGGGCGAACGGGACCGTATGAACGAACGGATTCGCTGCCTGGAACGGAACCGGGACGCCATCACCGAATACCTCGGCGCGGTACGCGAATACGGCGAGCGGGGGGTGTGAGCGGCCACGCGCGTACTCGCTCGGGCCGGGATCGTCGGTCTGGCGTATCGCGGAACAGCCCCGCGCGTATGGGTACGCTCCGATGCGCGTGAGGACATCGCGGATACTGCTCGTCGCCGGTGTCGCCGTACTGGCCTGGGGAGAGTGGGTGAACTGGCGGTCGTCGCGGCGGCTCGTCGGGTCCGCGACCGGTGCGAGCGAAGCGGTCGTCGTACTCGGGTTCCGCAACGCGGCGCCGTCGGCCAACGCGCTGAACAGATGGCGGGTGCGCGCCGGACTGCGCTCCTGCGATCCCCGGCTCGACACCCGGATGGTCCTCTGTGGCGGCGCGGTCGGGGGCGCGCGGTCGGAAGCCGAATTGATGGCCGCCTATGCGCGGGAACGCGGCTGGTCCGGTCCGGTCGCGCTGGATACCGCCTCGCGGAGCACCCGGGAGAACATCGAGAACGCCCTCGCACTGATCGACACCGCCGACCGGATCAAAATTGTCTCGAATCCGCTGCACGCGGAGCAGGCCCGGCGCTACCTGGCCGCTATGCGCCCCGATCTCGCGGCCCGGCTGGTGCGCGGTGCGGAATACCGCTTCGGCGAGTGGACCTTCCTCGAACCGCTGTTCGCCGTCCTCGGATACGCGCAGCGGAGCCGGGTCTCGGCGCCGCTCGCGCGGTAGACCCGGAGCCGCGGGGCGGGGTCACTCGGCGAGGCGGCGTTCGACCGACTCGACCTTGGTGTTCAGCGTATTCGTCCGGCCGGGCCGGATATCGGCCTTGATGACGATGCTGCACCGATCGGATTCGGCCAGGACCGCATCGGTCGCGGCCTTGATGACGCCCATGACCTGGTCCCATTCGCCTTCGATCTCGGTGAAACTGGCGGCGGTCCGGTACGCGAGTCCGCTGTACGGATTACTCGGACCGCGGTGGCGACCTGATCTCCGACGCTCTCGCCGGTGCCGATGGGGGTGATCGAGAAGGCGGCGAGCATATCGCACTCTCCTTGGTCGTCGTGGAGGATGACTGCGCTGATCACCTTCACCGTACGCAGGTCTGCGCGAACCACCCCGCTACCGCGGGGCGGGTCGGCCCGCGAGCGCGGTCGCCACCGGGACGGTCCGCCTGCCGCCTCGCGACTGTCACACCGGATCCGCGTCGAGGTCGCTGTCGGGGGATACGGCCGGACTCCGGCGTGCGCGCGGTTGCCACCGGGTGATCGCGACTCCCACCAGGCACAGAACTCCGCCGGCCGATGCCACCGTGGCGGGCACTTCGCCGAGGAGTAGCAGCAGCGCCACCAAAACCACCGAACCCGAGGCCAATCGGCCCAGCGCCAGCGCCCCCGGCGAGAAATCCGCTCCGGCGGTGCGGATGACGACGAACGCCGAGGCCCACAGCACGACGGTGACGGCCGCGGCGAGCAGCGCGCGCCCTCGTCCGGGAGACGACTCGGTCATATGCCGAACGTAGTTCCCCGCCGCCGCTCGATCCAGACAATTTTTCGCGTGCGAGCGCAAGTTTGAGAATACATCGATCGACGGCATCCGGTCCGGGCCTGGGCTACCAACTGTGCTGCCGTGCTTGGTATCTCGTGTGCAGATGCGGCACGGTTTCGGATCCGCACGACCCGGGTACCCGATCAGGTCATGCGTTCAGTCGGCGGCGAACGCCTTGTATGTGTAGTGTCTCCAGAGATCTGAAACACGCATGAACGGGCAGGGCGCATGAGCGGAATCGATGGATGTCTGGAACGGATCATGGACATCCCCGGTGCGCGCAGCGTGACATTGGTGGACGGGGCGAGTGGGCTGGCGGTGGCCGCGGCAGGCCGGCACGATGTGGTCGATCAGCACGAGGACGCGGCGACCACCACCGATGTGGTACGCGCGGTGCTCGACTGCCCGGCGCTGACCACGGGCCCGACCGGGGACGATGTCGACGAGATCATTGTCTGCGGGACCGGGGGATACCACCTGCTCAATCTGGTGGACGGGGATTTCGGCGGCCGTCTTTTCGTCCACGTCCTGTTCGACGAGGAGTCCGGCAATCTGGCGATGGCCCGGTTCCGGCTACGCGGCATCCTCGCCGAACTGGCCGAGGACGGTCATGCGCGTTGAGCTCGCGGACGAACTGGAGCGATTGGAAGACGAAGGCCGGACCGGTGTCCTGCGCGTAGGCGACGGTGAGTTCCATCTCACCGACGGCGCGATCGCCTCCGCCACCTGCTCGCGCACCACCGGGCTGGCCCGGTTGGTGGTCGAGGCCGGGGTGGCCAGTGCCGAGGACTGGGAGCGAGCGGGTACCGGCGATCCGGGCCCGCTGCTGGGCCGGCCACTGCTCGAAACCCTGGCGCTGCTCGCCGTTTTCGACGCGGCCTATTTTCTGCTGCCGACGCCGGCGGTGCCGGAGTTCCGGCCGGCCCCGGCGCACTGGCTGTCGGCCGTCTGCACCATCCGGCCGCGGGCGCTGGTCCGCGAATGCGCGCGCCGCGGTGATCCGGACTCCGGGCCGTGGCCGGCGGACCTGGTCGACCGTGCCGCGGTGGTCCCGGTGCGTCGGATCCGGCGGCACCGGGTACTGCTCACCGGCGGCCAGGCCGAGGTACTGGCCGCCGCCGACAACCGCCGCAGTGTCACCGGAATCGCCCGGGATCTGGGCCGTACCGCCTACGGCTGTCTGGAGGTGGTACGGGATCTGACCGTGGCCGGGTTGATCGAACCACCAGTGGGCGCACCGGCGTCCGCCGCCGGCCCGCCTGCCGCCGATCCGGCCGCCGGAGCGGAGCCGCCGCTGCGACGCCGGGTCCGGAACGCCACACCGGTTCCCGACGGCGACGAGTGGGAACCGGTGGATCACGAACTGCTCACCCGGCTTCGAGCGGCCCTGGAGGACCTCGCGTGACGGCGCGCAAGAATCTGCTCGGTGAACTGATGGGAAGGCTTACCAAGGTGCCGATGACCGTTTCCGACCCCCACGCCGCGGTGACGGCGGAACTCCGCGCGCTGCGCGAACGCGTACCCCGGCTGACCGGGGCGCTCGTGGCGTCCAGCGACGGCCTGCTGGTGACCCATGATCTGCCCGCGCATATCGAACCGACCGGGATGGCCGCGCTGGCGGCGGCTCAGCTGTCGCTGTCGGATCGGCTCGCCCATACGGCGCAGGGCGGTGGTTTCCAGGAGGTCGTGGTGGACGGTACCGGGGGACACGTGGTGATCTACGCGGCCGGCTGGGCGTCGTTGACCGTGCTCGCCGCCCCCGAGGTGAATATCGGCCGGCTGCACCTGGAGTCCCGGCCGGTGGCACGCCGGATCGCCGAACATCTCTCCGCCGTGGTGAAGGACGCCGGCGGTAACGGAAGAACGCAGTAAAAGAAAACCATCGAGAGGAACGACCTGTGTCCGATATGGATTTGGCACTCGAGGACATGATGTCGATCGACGGCGCCCTCGGCGCGGCCGTCGTGGATTACAACAGCGGAATGGCACTGGGCACGCTCGGGAGCTCGAAGGCGCTGGACCTGAATGTGGCCGCGGCCGGCAATACCGAGGTAGTGCGCGCGAAGCTGCGCACGATCGAACAGCTGGGCCTGCAGGAGGACATCGAGGACATCCTCATCTCGCTCAGCAGCCAGTACCACCTCATCCGGCCCATGACCGGCCGCAAGTCGAGGGGTCTGTTCCTGTATCTGGCCCTCGACCGCGGCCGGGCCAACCTCGCCCTGGCCCGGCATCGGCTGCGCGGAATCGAAGAGGAGCTCGAAGTCTGAGCCGGGCCGGGCGCCGGCGTCAGGTCGCGGCGGCGAGCTACGGCCCGTCGGCGGGTTCGCGGATATCGCCGACCGGCGGATCCCGGTAGAGGTCGGCGATCCGCGTCGCGTACTTCCCCGTGACGAGCACAACCACCGGCACCGGCATTCGGCGCTGGGCTATCTGACCCCGGCCGAGTACGCTGCGGCCTGCACCCACACCCACCACCCGGTGGGCTGCGACATCAACTGAATACCGATGACAACGCTCGGACTCTGAAACCGGGTGGTCGCACTATCGGGGGCCGGTCACGAGAAGGAGGTCGCGCCGAGATGCTGTGCGGCCACCTCGAGCGGGTAGAACTCGATCCGGTTGCCCATCATCAGGGCGACGGTATCGCCCCGGCGCACACCGAGCCCGTCGAGGCCCGCGGCGAACTCGGCGGACCTGGGTGGCGTAGTCGGACCAGGTCAGGGTCTGCGTGTCGCCCGGGGTCCGCAGCGCGACCGCGGCGCGTTCGACGGTGGCGATGTGCTGGAACGCGGCAGGGAACGCGACAACCCCGGCGACAGCAGTCCTTCGGCCGCCGCCCCCGGGAACCCGGTGGCGAGCGCGAGACTCAGATCCGTCATCGGTGAGAAGAGAACCGGGCCCGCGGGCGGGGCGGACCCGTTGCGCGCGTACGAGATGGCGAAATCGGCGGCGAGGAAGCCGCCCGCCGAATCGCCCGCGACCACGATCCGGCCGGGGCGGTGCCCTCGTGCCAGCAGCCACCGGACGGCGGCGGCGATATCCTCGGGTGCCGCCGGATACGGATATTCGGGCGCGAGCCGGTAGTCGAGCGTGAACACCGGCAACCGCGTCGCGGTGGACAGCCGCGCGGCCCCCGCGGTACCCGGCGGCGGATCCGGCGACGAATCCGCCGCCGTGGAGGTAGAGGATCACGGCATCGGTGCGGGTTGCCCGCGGGCCACGGACCCATTCACCGGTGATCGTGCCGTGCCGCACCCGGTCTGCCGTGGTGCCGCCAGCGGGGGCGCGGCCGCGCGCAGAGCCTGGTCGATCAGTGCCCGGGCGGCGGGCAGGGTGTAGGTGTTCACCGGCGTGAACTGCGTCAGTCGGCGCGCGGTGAGCGCGGACAGTTGCCGGACGTACCGGGCCCGCAGTGATCCGCGCGCCGGCTCGCTCATCGGCGCCGCTCGATCGCGCGGACCAGTTCGTGCACTGTGGGATCGGCGGCGAGCCGCCGGTCCAGCACGGTGTTGATCGCCCCGCGCAACAGTGCGTAGGGCTGCCAGCCGCTGGGTGCGATGGTCCGCGCGGCGCGGCGCGCGATGCCGTCGGCGATGGTCCGGGCGGCCTCTTCGGCGGTGATGCGCACGTTGAGCGGCCAGGGCAGCAGATCGTTGATCCGGCGGCCCAGATCGTCGGCGTCGAGCAGGTCATGGGTCATCGCGGTCTCCACGACCCCGAAGTAGGCGATCCCGGCGGTGGCGCCGGAGGCGCCGAGCTCCACCCGCAGTGCCCGGCCCAGCTGCTCCACCGCGGCCTTGCTGACCATATAGGGCGAGCCGCCCATACCCGGTGCGAAAGCGGCGCAGGAGGAAACGACGACCACGTGGCCCCGGGACCGCACGATATGGTCGAGCGCCGGATGCACGGTGTTGAACACCCCGGTGAGGTTGATACTCATGACCCGGTCGAAATCGGCCGGATCCATGCTCCGGATGGTCGCGGGCACCGGGGTGACCCCGGCATTGGC
Source organism: Nocardia sp. NPDC002869 (assembly GCF_046764065.1). NCBI lineage: Bacteria > Bacillati > Actinomycetota > Actinomycetes > Mycobacteriales > Nocardiaceae > Nocardia > Nocardia sp. NPDC002869. The sequence continues at coordinate 11,462 of NZ_JBKOOL010000025.1, read as the reverse complement.
TACCACCACATCGAGACCACCGAACTGCTCGGCGACCTCGGCGATCACCTCTTCCATCCGGCCGCGGTCGGCGACATCCCCCGCCAGACCGACGGCGCGCGAACCCAGGTCGCGTGCCGTGCGCTGGGCGGCCGCCTCGTCGATATCGACCACGACCACCACCGCGCCGCGCCGGTGCAGGAGGGTGACGAGTTCGAGTCCGATGCCCTGGCCCGCGCCGGTGACCAGTACCGTTTTGCCCTTCACGTCGAAGGTCGCGGACGGCGAGAGCCAGCCCAGCGGGCCGGGGAGCGTGGGTTTCATGCGGTCACCTCATAGGATTCGGCGTCGAACTGCTTGGTGCGCCGTCGGTATTCGAAACTCCAGTTGGGGTAGAGGCCGGCGTTGCCGCCGTCGGGGGTGGTGTAGTAGCTCTGGCAGCCGCCGGTCAGCCAGACCGTGTCCGCGCTGCGCCGGGCCATTTCCTCGACGAACGCGTCCTGGGTCTCCTGCCGCACCTCCACCCGGCGGGCGCCGCGGGCGCGCAGGGTCTGGAGCGCGTCGACGATGTAGGCGATCTGCGATTCGAGCATGAAGATGGCGGATTGGTTGCCGGCGGCGCCGAAGGGACCGAGCGTGCAGAAGAAGTTCGGGAAACCGGCCATCGCCGCGCCCAGATAGGTCTGTGGCCGTGTGTGGTACAGGTCGGCGATCGAGAGATCGTCGCGACCGATGATCTGCGCGAAGGCGGTGGGGATCGGAGTGAACCCGGTGCCGTAGATGATGGTGTCGACGGGGATCTCCACACCGGCGCGGGTCAGGATCGAGTGCGAGCGCACCTCGGCGATACCGTCGGTGACCACCTCGACGTTCTCCCGGTCCAGCGCCGGCAGGTAGGCGTCGGAGAAGATCGCGCGTTTACAGCCGATGAAGTAATCGGGGGTTGCCTTGCGACGCAACTGGGGATCGCGGATCTGGCGCAGCAACTGGAGCCGGCCGAGCATCTCGTACGGGTGACGGAAGCGATTGTCGACGAACCCGACCAGGCCGAACCCTTCGATCAGGGTGTACCAGGTACCGCGGATCGCCTTCTGCGCAAGGGGGAGACGGCGCAGCAGGGTGCGCTCGACACCCAACGTCGGGCGGTCCATCCGTGGCACGATCCAGGGCGCGGACCGCTGGAACACCGTCAGCGCGGCCACCCGTGGCGCGATCTCGGGCACGAACTGCACCGCGGAGGCGCCGGTGCCGATCACCGCCACCCGTTCACCGGTGAGGTCGTGCTCGTGGTCCCAGTGCAGCGAATGGAACGCGGTGCCCTCGAAGGTGTCGATACCGGGGAGTTCGGGGTATTTGGCCTCGGCGAAGACGCCGGCGGCCGAGAGGAAGAAATCGGCCGTGAGCGAGCCGCGCGAGGTCTGGATCCGCCACAGGTGGGCCGCCTCGTCCCAGCGTGCCTCGGTCAGTTCGGTACCCAGCCGGATATGGCGCACCACATCGTGGTCGGTGGCGACCCGGCGCAGGTACTCCAGGATCTCGCGCTGTTTGCCGTAGGTGCGGGACCAATCCGGGTTGGGCGCGAACGAGTAGCTGTAGAGCTGGGACGGGACATCGCAGGCGCAGCCGGGATAGGTGTTGGCCTGCCAGGTGCCGCCCAGATCGTCGGCGCGTTCGAGCAGCACCAGGTCGTCGAAACCGGCCTCGCGCAGTTTGATCGCCAGCCCGATCCCGCCGAATCCGGCGCCGAGTACGACGATGCTGTGGTGTTCCGGTGTGCGGTCGTTCATCGTGCCCCCACCGTCTCGGCGCGGACCCGGCGGCCGGTGCCGGCGGCGATGGTCTTGGTGACGAAACGGTTCACCGGGCTCGCCGCGGCCGGCAGCGGACGCAGTACCGCGCTGCCCTCGAGGGCGAAGGTCCAGATGATCCGGGTCCCCGTGGCCAGCGGGAGCAGAGTGATGTCCTCGGCGAACCGGCTCAGCCCGGGCACCGAGGCGGCGTCCACGGTGAAGGTCATCCGGGAACCCCCGTCCCACCGGTAGAAACGTTCCGCCAGCCGGATCAGGCCACCGAGTGTGACATCCCGGGTGGTGCCGACACCGAAGGGCCGCCGTGAGGTCCACTTCGCCGCCGTGACGACCGCCGACCACGACACCAGGGCGTCGTCGGCGATCAGCGTGTCCCAGACCTGCGGCGGCGGTGCCGGGAAATCGACGATATGGGTGTAACGGTGGGCGGCGGAGTCCAGGAAGCCGTCGTCGGAGGGGACCAGGGCGAATCGTGCGCTCATGGGGCTGAGGGCCTTTCGGGATCAGAGATCGAGTGCCAGCGGTCCGCCGGCCGACCGGGAGACACAGGTGAGCATGTGGTCGGCGCGTTCGCTGTCGCTCAGCAGGCGGTCGCGGTGGTCGACCGAACCGGCCGCGACGCCGATCTTGCAGGTGCCGCAGAAACCCTGGCGGCAGGAGTAGACGACATCGGGCCGGACCCGGCGGATGGCGTCGAGTGTCGTCTCGGTGGCGCCGACCCGGACCTGGCGCCCGGACCTGGCGAGGGTGAGGTCGAATTCGCGGCCGTCGCGCACCGGTGGCGCCGAGAACCGTTCGGTATGCAACGATCCGGCCGGGTTCAGTGCGAAAAGGGAACGCTGGGCGGCCTCGAGGACCGGTGGTGGTCCGCAGACGTACACCGCGGCGCCGGGCCGGGCGGTCGCCAGGAGCGCCCGGATATCGGGTGCACCGGCCTCGTCGTCGGGACGGATATTGCTGCCGGTCGGCAATTCGCCCAGGAAGGGCATGGTTTCCCGGGAGCGGCCGAGATAGATCAGTCGTCCGCGCTTCCCGGCCGCATGCGCCATCGGCAGGAGGGGGGTGATGCCGATTCCGGCGGCGACGAAGAGGTAGGACGGCGCGGAATCGACGAAGGTGAACGCGTTGCGCGGTCCGCGGATCCGCAGTGCGTCACCGGGTCGCAGGTCGTGGACCTCGAGGGAGCCTCCGCCGCCGTCATGTATCCGGCGGACCGCGATCCGGTAGCGGTGGTGGTCGGCGGGGTCGCCGCACAGCGAGTACTGGCGCTGCCGCCCCGACGGCAGGAAGACGTCGATATGGGAGCCGGGTCGCCACGACGGCAACTGCTCACCATCTGCCCGGAGCAGGGTCAGCGAGACCACATCGCGGGCCTCCTCCTGTACCGCGTCCACGACGACGTCGAGATCGAAGCCGCTGCGGCGCACCGGCTTCGATGGCGAGAGCGCGGGATTGGTGAACACCTTCCTGTACACGTCCACCACCAGGCCGAGCATCCGCAGGCTCGGGGGCTCGGGGTGCGCGGTGGTCATGAGCGCGCGGCGGGGGAGTGCGCCAGATAGCGCAGGGCGTTGTCCATGGGTCCGAGCTGGGAGGGATGGAAACCCGGCCGCAGGTAGCGCGGCATCTCGGTGAAGAACGTGGTGAAACTGGGAATCACACCGCGCAGCGTGGCGCTGACGAACTGCTGACCCCAGAACCGGCCCTTGGCCGGGCTCGGATCCTTGCGGTACAGGTAGGCGGTGGAGACCACGAACAGTGGCAGCAGCAGCCCGCTGGCGAGCAGACCCGTGCGTACGCGCCGTGCGTACCCGCCGTCGACATGCATGTAGGCGTCGAAGACCACGCTGCGGTGCTCGACCTCTTCCGCACCGTGCCACCGCACCAGATCGAGCATCGTCGGATGCATGCCGAGTTCTTCGAGCACCTCCGATTCGAGCAGCCACTCGCCGATCACCGCGGTGAAATGTTCCATTCCAGCGAACAGCCCCAGGCGTTCCTTGAGCCATTCTTCTTCGGCGCGGCCGCTCAGTCCGTGCTCGCCCAGGACCCGGTCGACCAGCCAGCCGATCTTCTCGACGTAGGAGTCGACATCGAGCCCGATGGACTGCAGGTGTTTGCGGGCGCCCTCATGGCTGCTCGCGTGCATCGACTCCTGGCCGATGAACCCCGTCACCTCTTCGCGCAGGCGCTCGTCGTCGATCGCGGGTAGCGCTTCGGCCAGGCAGGCGGCCATGGCCCGCTCGCCTTCCGGCAGTACCAGGTGCATCACATTGGTCACATGGGTCGCCAGCACTTCTCCGGGGATGTAGTGCATGGGAACCGTCGAGAAGTCGAAGCTCACATCGCGGGGGTGGATCGCGTGGGCTTCTTCCCGGTAGGTGCTCGTGGTGGCACTGTCGTCAGCCATACGTCGACCGTACAATGCAACAGATTGCCTTGCAATGTTGTCGCAACAAATTCTTTCTGATTGTTGCAGAAATACTGATCGCTGCTAGCGTGGTCCTGTGTCCGCCCCTGCCTCTACCTCGCAAGACCGGTCCGGCGCCGACGGTATCGAAACCCGCATCCTCGATGCCGCGCGCGTGCAGTTCGAGACATTCGGGGTGAAGAAGACGACCATCGGCGATGTCGCCCGGCAGGCGGCGGTCGACCGCGGCACCATCTACCGGCGGATCGGTTCGCGCGACGATCTCGTCCGCGCCGTGAGCGCCCGCGAGGTGGGCGCCCTGCTCGCCGAACTCGAGGGTATTCCCGCGCGACACACCGGTCCGGAGGACATTGTCGCCGACATGTTCGTCACGGTGATCACGCGCTGGCGAACCCACGGCATGATCACACGGGTGCTGGCGCTCGAGCCCGGCCGGTTACTGCCTCAGGTGACCACCGAGGGCGGGCCTTTCTTCACGATGGCCGTCGGTGTGGCCACCACCCTGCTCGCCGAGGCGATGCGGCAGCGGAGGCTCCCCGAGATCCCCGATCTCGCAACCCGGGTCGAGATCGCGAGCCGGGTGGTCCACTCCCTGATCCTGCAGCCCGTCAGCGCGCTGGACCTCGAATCCGAGGAGCAGCTCGCCGAATTCGCGCGGATCTATATCGCGCCGTTGATCCTCGGCTGAGGATCTGGCCGCTGCCCTGGCTTCGCCTCGCCGCACGTGACCTCACCGTCCGGGCCGCCTGAAACGGGAGGCGGGCTCGCCGATCACCGCTGTAGGCCACGGTCGTCGGACTTGTGCACGGCCGGGCCGAGCCCCTACACGGCGAGTTTGACCCGATTGTCGGCGCCGGTCTTGGACAGCAAGTTCGCGATATGGGTTTTCACCGTGGTGACGCCGATGTGCAGGCGCTGGGCGATCTCGGTATTCGACAGTCCGCCGGCCACGGGCGACGCCGGTCGGCCGCGTCGATCAGGGTGACCAGGTACACCAGGGCAGCGTGTTACGCCGGCACCCCGAGCGGCGTCTGATGGTGACACTGTCGAGAGAAAACAGGAGCCACCCATGGACGGTTCAGTGCAGACCACGCCCGGCGACGATTCCGCCGGTGGGCCCGACCCCGCCACCGAACTCTTCGTGACCCATCGCAACCTGCTGTTCACCGTCGCCTACGAAATGCTCGGCTCGGCCGCCGACGCCGAGGACGTGCTCCAGGAGACCTGGCTGCGCTGGGCCGGCGTCGACCTCGGCGCGGTCCGGGATCACCGTGCCTACCTGGTGCGGATCACCACGCGGCAGGCGCTGGACCGCCTGCGTTCCCTCGGCCGGCGCCGGGAGTCCTATGTCGGCCCGTGGCTACCCGAGCCGCTGCTGACCGCACCCGATGTGGCCGAGGACGTCGAGCTGGCCGACAGCGTATCGATGGCGATGCTGCTGGTGCTGGAGACGCTCGCACCCGTGGAACGTGCGGTGTTCGTACTGCATGAGGTGTTCGGCCTGGACCACGCGGAGATCGCCGAGGCGGTCGACAAGACCCCGGCGGCGGTCCGCCAGATCGCCTATCGTGCCCGCTCCCATATCGCGGCGCGGCGTCCCCGCGGTGCGGTCTCGGCGGCCGAGACCCGCAGTGCCCTCACCGCCTTCCAGCGGGCGGTCGATACGGGGGACCTGCGGAATCTGCTCGATATCCTCGCCCCCGACGTAGTACTGCTGACCGACGGCGGCGGCGTCGTGCGGGCGGCGACGGCGCCGGTGGTGGGCTCCGGGCCGGTCGCCGAGGTGCTGGGCCGGATCGCGGGTGCCGCGGTCCTGCGTGCGGCCCGGATCAACGGTCATCCGGCGCTGATCATCGACCTCGACGGTAAGGCCGATACCGTCGTGGCGATGCGTATCGACGAGGGGCTGATCACCGGGCTGTACGCGGTCCGGAACCCGGTCAAGCTCGCGCGCCTGGATCACGAGACCGCCCTGCGTCGCTGACAGCCGGTTCCTTCCCGGGACGCATCGCGGTGACTCAACGGCGGAGCAGATGGGTCAGCAACTGCCCGCTCTCCTGCAGCGACAGACGCGGTAGGTACGCCCGGCCGACGGCGATCCCGATGGTCGGTAGTGCCGCGGCATCGGGGAACACCATGTACACGGGCCGGTGCCGCGGTTGGAACTTCGCCTTGAAGGCGAGCAGTGACCGGAAGCCGTAGACCGGTTCCAGGGTGCGGCCCAGTAGATCGAGCAAACTGTCGAGTGCACTCCGGTCGAGGTCGGGTTCGGTGCTGTCGGCACCCGCCAGCGGTGCCCCGGACAGACTGAGGAACTCGAGCCGCTGCTCCTGGGCGGACAATGCGGCCGAGGCGATCAGGAACTCCATCGCCACGCGGAATCCGTCGCCCCGGCGGCGCATGAAATCCAGGGTGAGGCCGACGAGGACGCCGTCCCGGTACACCGGCATCCAGGAGGTTACGGCGTGGATGTGGTCGTCGGGGTCGACGGCCAGCAGCAGCCGGACCTCGGGATCTCGGAGTTCGGCCAGACCTCCGAGGGTGAAACCCATTTCCGGCAATCCTTTGTCCGCGACCCATTCCTCGGAGATCTCGACGATCTGCTCGGTCACCGCCAGCGGCGCCTCGGCGAACGTTGTCCACCTCGCCTCGATCCCCTCTTTGCCCGCTCGATTCAGGGCGGTTCGCACATCCTGGAACTTCTTGCCCTTGAACGCGAGATCGGCCAGATCGATGATCGTCTCCTCGGCGACCTGCAGGCAGCTCCAGCCGTGCTCCCGGGCGAGGGCCGCGGTATCGGGGCCGACGGAGTAGAAGCACGGAGTCCACCCCTTGCCGAGACACCAGGCCGCGAACTCGTCGGCCGCCGCGGCTTGCCCGCGGTGTGCACCGATCGGATCAGTCGTGGTCAGCGCGACACCGGAATGCACCCGATAGGCCACCGCGTGCCGGCCGTCCGCGCTGAACCAGTACCTGTTTCCGGCCCAGGTGCTCATCCACGACAGGGAACCGCCGCCCGGGTCGTGCAACAGCTCCCGCACCCGGCGCTCACCGCCGAGGTCGTATCCGGCCGGTGGGGTGAAGAAACTGCGCAGCATCAACAGGCACAACGTCACCCAGACGAGTACGCCGATCCACTCGAACAGCAGGGTGGCCGACGGGGTCAGCGGCAGGACCGGCGGTTCGAAGAGCTGGAGGTACACCGGCGGTAGCAGCCGCAACGGGGCATCACGCAGCAGGGTGCCGACCCCGGGGTCGCGGTCGAAACCGCCGGCGAGCAGTGTCCCGGCCACCACATAGATCGTGAGCGCGGCCCCCGCCGCCGCGAGCGTGCCCAGCCAGACCCGGCGATATGTCCCGCGTGCGGCGCGCACATCGAAGACCCGCCGGGTGGCCAGTAACAGCACGAGGACCGCGATCAGGGCGAGCAGCGGAGCGAAATCCCGGTACACCGTGCTGTGCCGAGGGATGCCGTAGAGCACCCAGCGCGCCTCGTCCTGCTCGACCGTCCGCACGATCACACTGACGCCGGCGAGGCCGAGGAGCACGATATGCCCGCCGACCGAGAGCAGCCAGGCCGCTCGCCGGCCGCGCCGCAGTCCCTCGGCCGCGACGAGCAGCAGTATCGACGGCAGGATGTTCATGGTGAGCGGTCCGATACCGGACAGGCGCAGGGCCTGCTGCCCTTTGCGGCACTCGTCGTGCAGGGCCGGATCGGCACAGATGTCGACCAGTTCGCGCGCGCTGTAGGGCACCTGATCGAACAGTTCACGCAGGGACGACAGGGGGCCGATGGCATGCGGGGAGAACGCGGCGAAGATCGGGCCCAGGACACTGGCCGCGACGACGAGAGCGACGAGTGTGCGGCGCTCGCGGATCGTTCCACCGAGCATCGGGCTGCGCGCGGAGCGCCCGAACAACAGCGGTCCGACGAGCAGACCCGCCAACGCGACACACAATCGCGTCATATCCGGCAGATGCCCGGCGAACAGGGCCGTGGTCACCAGGATCACCAGCAGCAGCGCGCGGATACGCCGGCGCCACAGAGTGTGCATCGCCGCGCTGGCGGCGAGCAGCGCCCCGAAGACCCAGGGCAGCGGGTCCGCTGTCAGGTGGCCGTGCAGTTCCAGACCCCAGGAGTTCGGCACCGTCGACGCGAGCCGCGCCGCGGCCAGTGCCAGCGCGGCGCCCGCGCCCTGGGCGGCGAATACCGCGATCGCGAAACGCCGGCTGCCGATGCGCTGTTCCACCGGCACCGCGACAGCGAGGACGAACACCGTCGCCAGCAGATAGCCGCCTGTCCCGGAGGCGAACAGTCCCGAGGTCCACAGCGTCCAGACGTACCCTGTATCGAGGGTCGGGAGGCCGAGCGAGACGTGCGCGGCCAGCTCGTGCGACGGGCCCTTCGCCCATGCTCCGGTGATCACCGCGAGAATCCAGATGACCGCCGGCAACCCGAGGGAGATGGGTGCGCGGGCGAGCCCCGCTGCGACGCGAGTCGTCACGACGCGTCCAGACCGAGACGGTGGCCGAGCCACGGCAGCTCCTTCTCCAGACCGGCGGACCACACGGCGAAGCTGTGCCCGCCGGGCAGTTCGGTGAGGTGGATATCCATTCCGGCAGCGCGTGCGGCGTCGGCCAGCCGCTCGATCGCGGCGCGGTATTCGGTGTCGCCCAGACCCACGACGAACCCGCCGGCCGAATCGGGGTAGCGATGGCGGGCCAGCAGATCGGCGGGGTTGTTCCGGGCGAACGCGCCGGCGTCGCCGCCGAAGGCCTCCCGGATCGTGGTCGTGCGGTCGCCGAGCGTCGGTTCGGCCTGTCCGGACAGATCGAGGAAAGTGGGATAGACCTCGGGGCGGGTGGTGGCGAGTTGTAGCGCGCAGGTGCCGCCGTAGGAAAGCCCGCCCACTGCCCAACCGCGCGGATCCGGGTTCACCTGCAGATGGGTGCGTACCCAATTCGGTACGTCCACGGCCAGGTAGGTCGCGGCGTTACCGAGCCGCGAGTCGACGCACAGCGGATTGGCCAACCGGCCGCCGGTGCCGTCGGCGAGCACGACCACCGGCGCCAGCCCCCGGTGTGCGGCGGCATAGGCGTCCATGATGCGGGTCAGCCGGCCGCCGACGAGCCAGTCCTCGGTGCCGCCCGGCTGCCCGGCCAGCAGGACCAGCACCGGCAGGACGGGCTGGGGCTCGGTGAAGTACGCCGGGGGCAGATAGATCCGCGCGTCACGGGCGGGGAACCGGGACACGGCACCGGGAACGGCGGCCCGGGTCACCGCGCCGGTCTCCGGCATATCGGCGGAGGGGGTCCAGTTCGCCGGGGCCGGCGATCCGCCGGGCACCGAGTGCGGTGCCAGCGCGGTATCGAACGGCACGGTCCGATAGTCGGTCATGCCGAGCGCGGTCCGCACCGTCGGGTACGCGCCGAATCCCGCGTTGATCCCGCCGGCGGCACAGAGCACGACCGCGACGGCCGCCGCGACAAGCCCGGTCGCGACCAGTGGCCGCGACCGGTCCCGGCGCCGGACGAACCCGCGGCCGACGGCCAGTGCCACCGCCAGCACCGCCGACCCCGACCAGACGTAGATCGACGGGGGTAGGGGATCGGGAAAGGGCCGCCAGACCTTCTCGATGAGGACCGCGGCGAGTACCACCGACAGCCCGGCCGCCGCCACCACGACGGCGACCCCGGTGCGCAACCAGCGACGATGCCGGCGGGCCGCCAGCGCCGCCAGGCACACCGCCGGGACGGCGACGAAAACGAAGGTCGCCGCGGTCGTCGTCACGTGCAGGTCGAGTACCGCGTCGACGAGCCCGGACCACGACATGACGTCCAGTATGCAGGCCCGCCGGGCCGGTGAGCGGGACGCACGCCCGCCCGCGGAACACCGGAGGAAGTGAAGCAGGACGGGGGCGCATGGCCGCTGTGCGGAGGCATGCGCGCGAGGACGTGCGGTCGGGAGATGGGCCGACCGACCGCGGCTCCGCGCATCACATCCGGGTTATCGGTGGGGTGTTCCGGCGGACAGATGCGCCGGGTCCGCGTAGAGAATATGGCCGGCCTGCGCCAGGGTGATTCCGGCGACCGAGCGCTCGTCGAGGAGTACGCGCAGGTCACGGGCGAGGGAGGGGTCGCGGTGCGGCGGCGGGGCCGGACGCCTGCGGCGCTGCAGGCGTTCGAGTACGAAGGTCGGGCGGCTCTCGGCTTCCAGCTCGTCACCGGGATACCGCAGCATCTGGTGCAGCCGGTGGATCATCCGGTCGCGCAGGATCGGGTCCCGGGTGCTCGGAGTATCGACCGCCGGGCCGATACCGGAGAGCCGGGTGTCCTCGATGTACAGCACGCGTTTGCGGAATCCCGCGGCCCCGGCCGCCCGGCCGTCGTGCGGCACATGCGGCGGCAGCAACGTCACCCAATGCTCGACCGAGCCGTGTTCCCGGCCGTTCAACTCGTAGCTGATCGCGCCGGAATCGACGATGAACCGGGTCCACGCGTCGTGGGTATGCGGGGGACAGGCGTGGTCGGTGAATCGGGCGTGGAACACCTCGTGGATACCCTCGATCCGCGGCGCCACGCGGTGATCTCCGGTACGTGCACCACATCAAGAACGTACAAGACCAGCGGTGCGGGTGATCGGCAGGATCGGCCGAGTGGAGACAGACACCTCACCCGTTCGATTCGACACCAAGATCGCCGTACTGCTGCGCGAGGACCTCGCCGGCCGGCAACGCCTCAACGTCTCGGCGTTTCTCGTCAGTGGGATCGCCGCCGCGAATCCGGACCTCATCGGTGCGCCGTACGCCGACGCTGACGGCACCGGGTACCTGCCGACGTTCGGTCAGCCGGTCCTCGTGTTCGCCGGTACCAAGGAGACCCTGCGCACCGCGCATACACGCGCACTCGACCGCGGGCTCGCCCTCTCGATATTCACCGCCGAGCTCTTCGCCACCGGCAACGATCACGACAACCGCGCCGCGGTCGGGGCCGTGGGCCGAAACGTCCTCGACCTGGTCGGTCTGGCGCTGCACGCGGACCGCAAGCTCGTCGACAAGGTCGTGAAGGGTGCGCGTATGCACCCGTGACGCTGCGCGCCCCGCCCCTTCCGCGCCGGGGCGTCCATGTCGCCCGGCCGGCTCAGCGCGGCGTGGCCCCCGGCCCGGCACCGGCGCGTGCCCGGTGCCGGTGGGCGGCCTCAGATCTTGCGGATCACGGTCACGACCTTGCCGAGGATGCGCGCG
>NZ_JBKOOL010000024.1:0-47641 GCF_046764065.1 Nocardia sp. NPDC002869 | reverse complement strand
TCTGTGGTTCTGGTGCGAGGAGAGCCTGTCCACCGAGGCAATCCTCGGTGGACAGGGTCGGGTGTCTGTACTCGGCGGGGCCGAGCCGGAGTAGCCGGTCACATATGCGAGCCGCCGTCGATCCGGACTTCCGTTCCGGTGACGAAGTAGGCATCCGGCGAACCCAGCATGGCCACCACCGAGGCCACCGCATCCGGGCCGGCGAAGATGGCCCCGCCGTCCAGCGGTAGCGCGGGCTGGGCCTTGGCGAACATCGCGAGATCCACATCCTCGGGCAGTCCGGGGCCGACGCTCTGCTTGGCCTCGCCGCTGCCGTCGGTCATCCCGGAGGAGATCGAGCCGGGTTGTACAGCGTTGAACCGGATCCCCTGCTTGCTGAACTCCATGGCCAGTGCGTGGGTCATGGACTGGATACCGCCCTTGGAAGCGGCATATGCGGACATGTAGGGATGAGCGAAAGCCGCCGATGTCGAACTGAAGTTCACCACCGCCGGGCCCACCCCCTGCCGCAACGCAGCGATCGATTCCCGGGTGACCAGGAAGGTGCCGATGAGATTGATGCGCACCACCTGTTCGAAATCGGCGAGCGTGGTCTGCTCGAAATGGCCCGAGCGCAACACACCGGCGGCATTGACGAGGGTATCCAGGCCACCGAGCTGCTGTACCGCTTCGGCGACACCCGCCCGCACCGACTCCTCGTCGGCGATATCCATTGCCAGAGTGCTCAGCGCGGCGGAATTCGCCTGATCGGCTGTATCCCGCAGGCCGGCCTCGCTGATATCCGCGGCGACCACGTGGCCGCCCTCTGCCAGGATTCGCAGCACGCAGGCCTGGCCGATACCCGACCCGCCACCGGTGATCAGTACCCGTCGGCCGCGGTACCGCTGAAGAACGTCCATATCGGTTTGCTCCTGTGCTCAGGGGCGGAACACACTGGTGGCGCCGCCCGGACTGCCGAGATTGGCACAGGCCATCCGGGCTGCGGCGAGGTCATTCCGCTCAGTGGGCGCAGACCTGGAGCCGCCGGCAGCCCGGGGCGAATCCGTCGTCGCGGACGCCGCGTCCCGGAGCCGGATCGGGCTCGCGCGTGGACCGGCGTACCGACTCCGGCGGCGGCCCAGTCGATTTCGGAACCGGATCCTGGCGGGCCGATCCGCTGTGCCGCTGGTGGGCTGCCGGACCCATGGTGGTGTCTCGGTGAGCGGGCACCTGTGGTCGGAGACGGTCGGCCGTATCGGAGGATCGGAGCATGAGACGAGGTATTCCGACAGCTCAGCAGATCCGTGAGATCCCGGCCGCCCTCGCCGCGGCGGTGACCGCGCGCGAGATCGACGACAACGGGCATATGAATGTGGTGCATTACCTGGACCTCGGCTCGCAGGGGGCGGATGTGCTGATGCGTGAGCTGGGTGTGGACGAGACCTACCGCGGGGACCGGCGGCTGGGGGTGTTCACTGCCGAACATCACCTGGTCTACTACAGCGAGCTACGCGAGGGTGATCCGTTCACCGTGCACGTCCGGGTCCTCGAACGCAGCGACAAGGCCCTGCACCTGATGACGTTCCTGGTGGACGACAAGCGCGACAGACTGTCCAATACGCTCGAGATCATGCTGGTGCACGTCGACCTCGAAGCGCGTCGCGCGAGCCCGCTGCCCGACGAACTGGCGGCTGCCCTCGACCGCAGAATCGCGGCCGACGAGGCCTTGTCCTGGCCGGCGCCGACCTGCGGCTCGCTGCGTATCCGGCGCTGATCGCCGGGTGATCCCCGGGTCGTGGCAGGTGTCCGGTGAATCGGCCGGTGACCGATCCGGGCACGCCGGCCACCGGCGTGCGCGGATCCGCTCAGGCCGGCGGGCGCTCCACGACCGGGAGGTCGCCGGAGTTCGCGGCGTCCCGGATGGTCTCGCGCAGCCGCGAGCAACCCGCCAGCGACGGCCCCGGCATCGGGGCGGCGCCGAGTTCCCGGCACGTCGACAGCGCCTCGGCGTTCCACTGCACACTTGTCTGGTGCCGGCTGCTCTTACGCACCAGCACCTCGGCGGCGCAGTCCCGGCAGCTCAGCGGCCGCATCGGCGTGTCGAGCAGACGGTTGTCGGCACGGGTGGCGGTCATGTCGCAGAGCCCGCCGCATCGGCCCGCCGCGCGAGATTCTCCTCGATCTCCCGGTTCCAGGCTTCCAGCGGACGGCTGGTGTCGAGTTCGAATTCGAAACGGTCCACCATTTCGGGCCTGATATCGGCGATATCGACGTAGAACTGTTCGTACCAGCGACGCAGCTGGTAGACGGGACCGTCTTCCTCGCACAGCAGCGGGTTGTCGATCCGCGCCTTGTTCTTCCAGATCTCGACATCCTGCTCGAAACCGAGTTTCACCCAGTCGCCGAGCGCGACGGCGGCACGCATCGCCTCGTCGTCGGGCAGCCCCGCGGATTTCTCGACGATGATGCCGTATTGGAGCACGAACGACTCCGAGTCGATCGGATAGTGGCAGTTGAGCAGCACGGTCCGCTGGTCGCCCTGCTCGTAATGGTAGGTCAGATCGTCGATCATGAACGAGGGGCCGTAGTAGGAGGCCACCGACGACGTACCGAGCATCTTCGGCTGTCCCTCCGGCGCCGGGAAGTCCGCGCGCGCACCACTCTTGAAGTACTGGGTGGCGATCGGCCCTTCGAAAACGTTCTTGAAATACGTCGGCAGCGACCCGTGGATATAGAAGAAATGGGCCATATCGACGACATTGTCGATGATCTCGCGACAGTTCGTATTCACCACCGTGGTGTACCAATGCCAGTCGGTCCAGCCGTCGCTATCCGCGCCCTCGATCCGTGGAATCGTGACGTCCTCGGTCGGCGGTGTGCCCTCCGGGTCGTTCCAGACGAACAGCATGCCGTCTTGTTCCAGCGCGGTCCACGCCCGGGTGCGTGCCAGCGGCGGCACCCGGCGGGCGTAGGGGATCCGCTTACAGCGGCCGTCGCCGCCCCAGCGCCAATCGTGGAAGGGGCAGGCGATCTCATTGCCTTTGACCTCGCCCTGGCTCAGGTCGCCGCCCATGTGCCGGCAGTACGCGTCCAGGACATTGAGGGTGCCGTCGGCGCCGCGGAAGATCACGAGCTTGGTCCCGAAGGCCTGCACGGTGTGTGGTTTTCCGGCGGTGAAGTCGCGGAGCAGGCCCAGACAGTGCCAGCCGCGGGCGAACCGTGTGGGCGCGGCCGCGGCTTCGATCCGTCGAACGTCCTGATCCGGTTGCGTGGTAGTCATGATCGACTCTCCTCGGGGATAGCGCGGAAGCGGGCTGGAGCACCGTCGATACGGCGGCCTCCGCGGTATCTCGGTTGTAGCAAGCCGGCGATCGGTGAGAGCGCTCACATTTCACTGACCGGGCACCTTGTGCGATCACCATCTCGGTGAACGGAACGCGGGCTCGCCGTGCCCCTGTGTTCTGTCACCATTCGCTCGGTCCGTAAAAGAGCAATGCACTGATCACCGCCGCGCGGCGCGGGCGGCCACCTGGCAGCGACGGGGCTCAGCAGTTGCGGTGAGAAAGGTGGCCCATGAGCTGGGTGGATTCGGCGGTCGAGTGGGATGAACGATGCGAGGTGCTGGTACTCGGGTCCGGCGGCGGTGGGCTCACCGGGGCCTACACCGCCGGGCGCGAGGGACTGCATGTGATGGTCGCCGAGGCCACCGACCGGTTCGGTGGCACCACGGCGTACTCCGGCGGCGGAATGTGGTTTCCGGGTAACCCGGTGCTGCGGCGCGCGGGCGACGACGACACTCCGGAGGACGCCCTGGAATACTTCCAGGCGGTGGTGGGTGACCGGACACCCGTCGAGTTGCCACGGGCCTTCGTGACCGGCGGCGCCCCCCTTGTGGAATACCTCGAACAGGACCCGGCATTGCGGTTCCAGGTACTGCCCTGGCCCGACTACTTCGGCAACGCGCCACAGGCCCGGCCCACCGGGCGTCATATCATTCCTGTTCCACTGCGTGCCGATGCGCTGGGGGAGTTGGCGGCGCAGGTGCGGGCACCGCTGGCCACCGATCGCCGTTCGGCTCCGGTACCCGGACAGTTGGAGGGCGGCCGCGCGTTGATCGGCCGTCTGCTGCTGGCATTGCAGGCGCTGCCGACCGTGGAGTTGAAGCGGCGCACGGCCTGCCGGGAATTGATCCGGCTGGACGGCCGGGTGGTGGGGGCCTCGGTCTCCACACCTCAGGGCCTGCGGCGAATCCGGGCCACGCGCGGTGTACTCGTCGCGGCGGGCGGGTTCGAGCGCAACAGCCGGATGCGTTCGGCCTTCGGCGTGCCGGGCTTCGCGCGCGATTCCATGGCGCCCTCGGGAAATACGGGCGCGGCCATCGAAGCCGCGATGGGTGTCGGCGGCGATGTGGATCTGATGAACGAGGCGTGGTGGGCGCCGGGCCTGACGCATCCCGACGGCAGCTCCACCTTCTCGATGTGGTTCACCGGCGGCATCTTCGTCGACAGCGAGGGCCGCCGGTTCACCAACGAGTCCGCGCCTCACGACCGGGTCGGCCGGGATGTGCTCGCGGCTCTGGACTCGGGCCGCCTCGAGCTGCCCTATTGGATGATCTACAGCGGGACAGCGGCTCTCGCGCCCCCGGTTCTGTTCGCGGGGAAACCGCTGGATGATCACGAGGCATACCGTTCGGCCGGGTTGTGGCATCGCGCCGACACTCTCGACGCACTGGCCGAACTCATCGGGGTCCCCGCCCCGGCCCTGACCGAGACCGTGCAGCGTTTCAACGATGCCGTGGACGCGGGGGCGGACCCGGATTTCGGTCGCGGTGGCGAACCCTACGACCGCTCGGTACCCGGCTGTCCGGACCCGTTGGTGCGGATCGATGGCGGCCCGTATTGCGCCGCAGCATTCGGCCTGTCGGATCTGGGTACCAAAGGAGGTTTGCGGACCGATGCCGCCGCCCGGGTACTGGATTCCACGGGCGCGGTCATTCCCGGGCTGTACGCCACGGGTAACTCGATGGCGGCGGTGAGCGGCGCCACCTACCCGGGAGGAGGAAACCCCATCGGCGCCTCGATGGTGTTCGCGCACCTCGCCGCGTTGGATATGGCGGCCGCGACCGGGATACCGGGTGTTCCCACGGTGGCGCATTCCGAACCGACGCCCGGTGAATTCAAATCGGCACTCGGCCGCTTCTGTTCCGGCGTCACCATTGTGACGGCGATCGGCGCGGACGGTCCGGTCGGATTCAGCTGCCAATCGTTCTCGTCGCTGTCGCTGGAGCCGCCGTATGTCAGTTTCTGCCCGGCGGTGACGTCGACCTCCTGGCCCCGGATCCGGGCCGCGGGCAACTTCTGCGTGAACGTACTCGCCGTCGATCAGGACGAGGTATGCCGCGCCTTCGCCCGCAGTGGGACCGATAAGTTCGCCGGTGTGGAGTGGACGCCGGGCGGTAACGGCGCTCCCCGGCTGGCCGGATCGCTGGTATCGCTGGAATGCACGCTCGAGGAAGAGGTACCCGGTGGTGACCACACCATCGTGATCGCGCGGGTCACCGCGGTCGGGCCGATGCGTGAGGCCGAGCCGCTGCTGTTCTACCGGTCGTCGTTCCGCGACCTGGCATCGGAGCCGGTGGCCGCCGGCGCCTACGGCGCGGATACCTGGCGCTGGGGCTGACGCCGACAGAAGGACCGGGCCGGCCGACAGGTCGTTGCCGATCGTGGTATCCAGGAAGTGGCCGTCGAGATCTCGGTTCGGCAGCCGCGTGCTCGTAGGTTCTCACGAGTGCATGGGTTCACCGACGAGTCGATCGTGGTCGAAGCTTTCGGGTCATCGTCGTCACGCACCGGATGACGCGCAGCGAGTTACTGGAACACTCTCGTGCTCAGATCCTCGATGCCCTGAATCCGGACTCGGTTGTTTCCGTGGTCCGATCGCTGACCGGCGCGACTCACTGAATCTCGGTACTTCGGACACGTTCCCGGAGTACCCGGACAGGTTTCTCGATGCGCCACAGTGCGGTTCTCTCGATTGCCCGCCGCGCACGTTCGATCCCACGATGGTTGCCTATTGCAACGAGACTGTTGTGGGTTCCTCCGAGAATACGGCACCCCTCTTCGAGTTCGCCGATCTGGTTATATGCGCTCGCGAGGTCGACCTGTGCTGCGAGTCCCACGTTCCGGTTGCCGTCTGCCGTTGCATTCAGCGCGTCCTCGAGAACAAAGATTGCTCTACGGTGGTGACCTGGTGGTCGCCGAGCATGGTGTCGTCCTTCCGAACCGATGTGTCTCGATCCGAGCGCCGGCCCAGGTCGGAGGCGGGAAGTACTGGTTCTTCGAAACATACTGGGCCAGTGGAGGTTCAGGCCGTGTCCCCGATGGTGGCAAGACAGTACAGTCGGCGGCATGGAGCAACTGCACATCGAAGCCAACGGCCTGAACTTCGCGGCGCTCGCCTGGGGCGAGCCGGACGCTCCGCTCGCCCTGCTCGTGCACGGCTATCCGGACACGGCATATACCTGGCGTCACCTCGGGCCGGAGCTCGCCGCCCTCGGCTATCGCGCCGTTGCTCCCTTCACCCGCGGTTACGCGCCGACGGATCTCGCCCCGGACGATTCCTACCTCGTCGCCGACCAGGCCGCCGATATCCTGGCACTGCACACCGCCCTCGGTGGCGACGGAAACTCGGTGCTGATCGGCCACGATTGGGGAGGAGCCGCGGCGTGGGCGGTCTCCGATCGCGAACCGGATCGCTTCCGGAGTTACGTATGCCTCTCGGTTCCACCGACCAGGGCGATCCTCCGGCCGTTCACTACATTCAAGACCATTCCCATAGGGCTGCGTCAGGCGCTGATGAGCTGGTATTTCCTCTTCAATCAGCTGCCGGGTTCCGATCGTGCCCAGGATCGGGTGATTCCTCGGCTCTGGCGCGCCTGGTCACCGGGTTACGACGGGACCGAAGATATCGCGCAGGTATTCCGCGCTCTGGCCGGCCCGGGTCGCCGCCGCGCGGCGCTGCGCTACTACCGCAACAATCTGCAGGGTGGTCTGAAGGCCACCTTCACCATCACACCGAAAGCGCCGGCACTCTATCTGCACGGCGATCAGGACGGTTGTATGCAGGCCGCGTTGTACGAAGCGTTCCCCGAGACCCTGCCGGCCGGGTCGCGCTACGAACGCATCTCAGGTGTCGGCCACTTTCTGCAGCTCGAGGACCCAGCGCGGGTGAATGCCGTGATCAAGGAGTGGATCGGTGCGCCCCATCGGTAGCGCGCCTTCGATACTCGGATCGACGGGTGAATCGTTTCCGTACGGCGAAGCACATCAAAGGCCCAGGCCCCTCGGAACATTCGGGTCAGGATAAGGACCGCGCGTCCAGGCGTAAGACCTGCTCGCCGAGCTGTCGCATCCGAAGGGATTCCGATCAGCGTCATCTCCTGCGAATACCCCGCCTTCGCTTCGTTGCGAATGAGCCCCGCATACGGGTAAGCGTCCTCTCGACGCCGAGAATCTGTTTGTAATCATTGCCGGAACGACGGAACCCAGGGGGGTCGACGCTGACCATTGTCTCGACCGACTGTCCGCCTACGGAATATCCACCCGGTCCGCCGGTCGTGACAATGCTGATGGCAAACATGGAATCATCGAGTGCACCGATCATTTCGAAGGGCATATTTCCGAGGGCGGCGAGTAAGTTTCGCCACGGAAGAGCAATTTATTCATGACGAAGTTCAATGCGGAGTTTCCGGTATCGGTCTCGGTGATCATGGGTATCGGGGCGTGGTGGCTTGTCGCGAATACCCGCTCGGTTTCGGTGAGGCGGCACGTTCACCCCGCCCCGGGACCCGGCGTTCGGGTCGTCGGGTGTCCCAGTTCCAGTCCATGAGGTTGGAGGGCGGGGCGATATCGGAATTGAAGGGAGACATGTCACGTCGCCGGTGGCGCAGACTCCGGTGCGGGAGCCGGCCTCAGCGGGCGGGTACGGGGGCCGCGTCGCGCAGATCTCTGCCTCTGGTCTCCCGGATGCGGTAGACAGCGACGACCGTCACCACGCCGCAGCACATGGCGAGAATGATCAGCGGGATGCTGTTCGGCCCACCGGCCAGCAGCGTGCTCGCGAGGAGCGGCGTGAAGCCACCGCCGATCAGTGCCGCCAGCTGGTAACCCATGGACGCGCCGGTGTAGCGGACCGCGGTACCGAACATCTCCGACAGCAGTGCGCCCAGTGGGGCGTACATCGCCGATTGGATCATTTGGCCCAGTATCATGGCGACGATCAGCAGCGGTACGGAACCACTGTCGACGAGTGCGTAGATCGGCCAGGCCAACACCACGATGGCTACCGCCCCCGACAGCACTACGGGACGGCGCCCGACCCGGTCGGACAGTGCGGAGAACAGCGGAATGGAGATGAGCGCGGTGCTCGCCACGAACAGCAGACCGTTGACCGCGTCGGACCGTTCGTAGCCGATCGCGGTGGCGTAGCTGATCATATAAGTACTGATCAGTGCGGTGAGTGCAAAGGGGCCGATGCCGACACCACAGGCCAGTAACAGATTTCCCGGCCGGCGCAGGACCGACAGCATCGGGATCTGCTTCTCTACGGTATCCTCCGCTTCGCGGAAAATCGGGCTCTCGGTGACCCCGATCCGGATGTACAAACCCGCAGCCAGCAGGATGATGCTGGCCAAGAACGGGATTCGCCATCCCCAGGACAAGAGGTCGTCATCCGGCAGCATGGCCGCCATGGCGACGACTGCGGTGGAGAGCAATGAGCCGATGGGGGAGCCCATCTGCATGATGCCGTTCCAGAAGCCACGTCTGGACGGCTCGGCGTGCTCGGTCACCATGAGAGTGGCCCCGCCCCATTCGCCGCCGATCGCTACGCCCTGGATGACGCGCAGCAGCACCAGCAGCAGGGGAGCGATGGCTCCGACTGCGTGATAGGTGGGAAGTACACCGATGAGGAAACTCGCCGCGCCCATCATTGTCATGGTCAGGACGAGCATCTTCTTTCGGCCGATGCGGTCACCGAAATGCCCGAAGATGATGCCACCGATCGGCCGGGCGACATAGCCGGCGGCCAGGGTGCCGAAAGCGGCGATAGTGCCCAGTGCCGGGTTGGAGTCCGGGAAGAACACCTTGTTGAACACCAGTGCGGTCATGGTGCTGTAGAGCAGGAAATCGTAGTACTCGATAGCGGTACCGAGCAGGCTGGAGGCCGCGACCCTGCGCAGCTGCGCAGGGTCGGTGGAAACGGATTCCGGACCGGGTGCCGAACTCATGGAAGGTCCTTCCTCGGAAGTGATCAGGGCCTCATCCTGACCGGCGAATCCCGCGGCGTCTGCGTTCCTTCCTGGTCAGTGGAATTCGTAC
This sequence comes from Nocardia sp. NPDC002869, assembly GCF_046764065.1. Taxonomy (NCBI): domain Bacteria; kingdom Bacillati; phylum Actinomycetota; class Actinomycetes; order Mycobacteriales; family Nocardiaceae; genus Nocardia; species Nocardia sp. NPDC002869. The sequence continues at coordinate 38,285 of NZ_JBKOOL010000024.1, read as the reverse complement.
GCGGCCGGGACGGACATCGCACATTCCCGGCAACGTTCCGGTGGTTGAGATTCTCGCGTTTCCCCGGTTGTGGCCGGGCTTACCGTCCTCGGCACAGTGCCGGGGCGGAATACGTGGCACCTCGGTGCCGGAGATCAGGAGAACAGATGAGCAACGAGATACTGGATCGGGTGCGGCCACTGCTGCCGGCGATCCGGGAGCGTGCCGCCGAAGCCGACAGCCAGCGGCGGGTACCCGCGGAAACAATTCGCGAACTGCAGGCCGCCGGTGTCTTCACCCTGTTGCAGCCCAAGCGGTACGGCGGCCTCGAGCGCAATCCCGCGGACCTGTACTCGGTGGTGCGGGAGGTGGCCGCGGCGTGCCCGTCGACCGGCTGGGTGACCTCCGTCGTCGGTGTGCATCCCTGGCAGATCTCGTTGTTCGACGAAGCGGCCCAGGACGATGTGTGGAAGGAGACGCCCGATGCGCTGGTGTCGTCGTCCTACGCTCCCACCGGCACGCTCACCGAGGTCGAGGGCGGCTACCGGCTGACCGGCCGGTGGAGTTTCTCCAGCGGCAGCGATCACTGTCGATGGGCACTGCTCGGCACGCTGCGCCCGGGCAAGAACGGCGCGCCACCGGAATACCTCACCGCCCTTGTGCCGCGCACTGATTATGTGGTCGAGGACGTGTGGGAGGTTGTCGGTCTCTCGGGCACCGGAAGCAACGATATCGTCATCGACGACGCGTTCGTTCCCGCCCACCGTGCCTACAGTTCGCTGGAACAGAACGAGCTGCGCGGCCCCGGGCAGCAGGTCAACACCGACCCGATCTACAAGCTGCCGTTCGGGATGGTGTTCTCCTACGCGATCACCAATGCCATCGTCGGGTGTGCCGAAGGCGCGTACGCGGCGCATGTAGAGCGGATGAAGGAACGGGTGCGCCTGTCCTACGGCGGCCAGAAAGTCGCGGCCGATCCGTTCGCGCATGTCCGGGTCGCCCGAGCCGCCGGCGAGATCGAGGCCGCGGTGCTCGCCCTGGACCACAATGTCGCCGAACAGACCCGTTACGTCGAATCCGGAGTAGAGATCCCCGAACGGGTGCGGTTGCGCGCCCGGCGTGACCAGGTACTGGGCACCGAGCGGTCGCTGCACGCGATCGAGATGCTGTTCGAGAACTCGGGCGGGCATTCGATCAAAAGGAACAACCCGATCGAACGGCACTGGCGGGACGCGCATGCCGGCAGCGTGCACGTGATCAACGATGTGGAGCGCGCACTGGCGATGTACGGACGCGGGGAGTTCGGGGTGCCCATCGACGAGGGCATGTACTGATCATGGATTACGACCCGGCCGGACTCCATCATATCGGGCTCGTCGTCGACGACCTGGAAGAATCGGCCGCGACGCTGCGTGAGACGATCTGGTGGCCGCCTCGGCGGAACTGGTTGCGCGGGGAGCTCCGCTGTGGATGTCCGGTGGCCACCACGGAGTGTCCCCCGGAGGGGCCGTCTACCACCGGGATCCACTCGGGCAAGTGATCGAATTGCTCGATCGATCGACCGCGGAACGGCTGGCCGCGCGGCGGGCACTCGCGGACCCGACCGTTGACTCTGTCGCTCACCGGCTTCCGCTCCGGTGAGCGACGGTGGAGGCAGTGCGCCGCGACTCGTGTGTGCTGAGAACCCCAAAGGGTTCGCTGCTTTCCCGGCAAAAGTGGCGAACCCTTCCGGATTCCGCGGACCGGACATCCCCATCCGTCCGGACCGAGGCGGTGATCGCCGATATCCGGCGCGCCGCTGCGGCTGTCTGGCGACAGGCATCAGGGATCCCGCCGCCTGCGTGGGCGCGTTACCGAGGCACGGCCACCCGAGCCCTTCGCGCGGGCATCGCGAGCAGTCGGCCCGGTATGGTCACCGGATAGCGAGCCGCAGCAAGCGCTGCCCCGCCTTCGGGAGTGCCCGCCGGATAGAAACAAGCGAAGCGATGCCGCGGCCCCTCATCGGTCGCGGCAGTCAGGCTCGTATTCCCGGCCATGAGCCCGCCCACGAGCCCGGCCATGAGCCCCAACGACAGCCCCTTCCCGATCCCGCCCATGAGGCCGACCGGTAGCCCGAATATGGGTGCGGTGGCCAAGGGTGGAGGATCCGGAGGCGGTCCCTGCCGGCGATTTCCCAGATTTCGTCGAGGCGGATCGCGATGCCGTTGCGGCCTGTCTCGCGACGGTGTTCGAGGTGCAGCGCCAATGTGTGCAGCCACTTCTCGACGTTGTCGGGGGTGTAGTCGCGGAGGCGCTCGGCATCGTCGGTGCCGGCGATCGCGGCGGGGATCTGGACGGCGAACAGCCCGTCACGCACGGCCTCGGGGGTAGGGCAGTCGAGCAGGGCGGCAGCAGTGGCCGGGCGGTGGTGCAGGGTGTGGGCGGTCAGGCCGAGCATCCACGGGTTGCGCAGAGTCGCGGTCAGAGGGCTGTCGGTGTGCTCGGGATCGGTGTGCTCGCGCAGGTGAGTGGTGATCTGATCCCATGCAGGGTGGGTGGCGCCGATCCGGCGCTGGTAGCGGGTGAGGTAGCCGGCAGGCTGGCCGGCGTCCAGCGGGACGAGGGTGACCGTGGCCGCGCCGTGCAAGCCGTTATCGCCCCCGGCCTGTTGGAGGTGGTCGAATTCGGTGCTGCGGCATAGCACCACCACGGGGCGGTGTGCCCATTCGCGTTCGTTGAGCCGGTCCAGCAGTGCTCGGGCGCGTTTCCCGTCGGTGGTGTCGTCGTCCATTTCGTCGAGGCCGTCGAGCACGGGCAGGATCATCCCGGATACGACCATCTCGGCGCCGAGGGCGCGCGGCAGCCGGTGGTCCAGATTCAGGCGGTTGACCAGCCAAGCGGAGAACTCCTGTGCACCGTCCCATCCGGCGGTGTTGACCCGGACAGGTACCGGTTCAGCGGCGCGGCTGCGGTCGGAGAGCGATTCGCGGCGGGTTTGGATCAGACCGCGGACGAGGTAGGTGGCGGCCACGGTCTTGCCGGCGCCCGGATCGCCGAGCACGACCATGCGCCGTGGGATCTCGAGCATTCCGAAGTAGGTGGAGATGTCATCGACCTCGGCCGAGTCGATCACCTCCTCGGGCTGCGGGCGGTCGGCAGCGGTGAACGTCACGGGCATGAACGAGCCCGGCTTCGCGCGCAGCTCCTGCTGCAGCTTGTCCTCGGCTCGGTCTACGGCCGCGGCGAGATCGTCGGCTCGCTGCGCCAACGCACGCGAGTGCTTCTCCGGCCGCCATCGCCGATACAGCCATGACACCGGTCTGGTGATCAATGCCGGAATCACGCGTACGGCTGCGGTCTCCATCCCAATCACCCGTAACAGCTTGTCATCGAACCGATTTCCGTGCTCGACTGTCGGTCGAACAGGACACATCCCGTACCCCACTCCGGTCCTGAAGAATGTGGCGGACACACCCCGCTCCACCAGCCGAATATGGCATATCCGCCCGAAATTCGGCCGATACTACGGCGACCCCACATAGTGCGCGGATATCTGCGGAAACGCGCTGAGAGATCAGTTCAGAATGAGTTTGGTGACAGCGTGCGCTGTCCCGCAGCGTGTTTGACGATCTCATCGTGGTTGATGCGGTGGTGACCGATGAGCTGTGGGTCAGGTTGGAGTCGTTGATTCCTGTGCGGAAGAGGCGCTTACCCGGGCCGCCATCGGTCCGATGACCGCGCCGCGCTGGAAGGCATCCGATGATGACACCCGAGCTCCTGGTACTTCGTGACTTCAGCACTCACTGCAGTACCAGGAGTTCACTCAAATCTCGACCGCCACGGACCGGCTACCGCCCGAGTTCCCAGACGCGCACTCAGGCAGACGGCTGCTCGCGCGCCTGACCGGTCACCGGGTGCGCTGGGATCACAACGTCCGCGCGTGCTGTGAGTTGTCCGGGTGCGAGGCCGGCGCCTTTCCTTGCGCGATCACGGACCCTTTGCCTTATTATCTTCAGCTCATAGCGCCGGGTCGGCGTCACCGCGGAGGTTTCAAGAGATGAGCAAACGTATTCGTCCCGTGTTCACGGCATTGAGGGCTATCGGAGTAGCGGTGGTGCTGACCGTCGTCCCAGTCCCCCTCAGCGAGGCGGCCGCCCACGCTGAGAGCGATGTGAAGGTGGGAGTGCCGCACCATATCGGCTTCGTCGTCGCCGATATGGCTGCGACGGTCCGGGCGTTCGAAGCGGGGACGGGTGCTCGGTTCACTGGGCTGTCAGAGGAAACGGTGGCTGTTGAGCTGGCAGGAGAAGCGGGAACACGCTCGGTGCAGTTACGTCGCGTCCGAACTGTCGGCGGCTCGCCGTCGCTGACATTCGAGCACGCCACTCCCGCGATAGGTCCGTGGGCGGATTCGGCTGCTGCGACCGCCTTTCTGTCCTACGCGGTGGACGACGTCGATGGCATGGGTGCGACACTCGTCGATCACGGGTTCGAAAATGTTGCGCGAGCAGCAGATTTCGGCTTCTGGCGCAACGCTGACGGCGTCCTCATCCGGCTGATCGACCGGGATAGTTGGTCGGCCGGTTCGGGAGCGGCCGGGGACCTCGGTGAGATCCGGTCCTTCACCCTGCTGCCGTGCGCTGCGTCGGGGTTGCGTGACCAGCTCGCCGGGGCACTGGGTGTGAACTGGAAAGTTCCGATGTCGGTTCCTCTGCCCTGGCAACAAGTCGACGGTGAGATGCGGCCGGTGTTGCATGAAGTGCATTCGTCGAGTGAGAAAGGACCTCATCTCAGTATCGAAACCCCGGCGCCGGTCTCGTCGCAGAACTGTGCGCCCGGCACCACCCGCGCGCACCTGGTGTACTTCACCCCGGACGTGACCGCCGCAGAGCAGCGCATGGTCGAAGCGGGAATGACGCCACTGGCCCGTGTTCCGGGTATAACGACCTACTTCCGGGCCGGCACGCACGGCCCCTACGTCGAAATTGGCAGTACTGCTTTCGAACTCGCTGAGTATCTGCCCTGAACCATTAACCTTCACCATGCTTACGGACGGGCCGACCCCGGACTCCACCGGATAAGGGGTGTCTTACGTGGCTGGTTTCTTGGTGCAGGTGAGAGCTGCGGCGAGTTGTAGAAATGTTGCGAAGAGGCGGCCGTGGCGTCGATCCCACGCCGCGCGATCCGAGGCACGATCCCGCGAGCACGCAGCCAGCGGCGATGGATGTCGAAGTCGTAGCCCTTGTCGGCACGTAGTTTGGCGGGTCTGCCACGACGCGGGCCACGGACCGACCGAATCCGCGGGATCGACTCGACCATCGGTGCCAGCATCACCGAATCGTGGGTGTTCGCGGCGGAAACGCCGGTTTCCAACTGCCGTCTGCCACTCATGTCCGCAATCAGGGGCCAGAACACAGCCACCACGCCTTGGTGGCGCTCGCCTGCGACACCTCGCCGGGCTGAAGCTCGCCGTTCTTTGTAGGGGCAGCAACCTGCGGGTGTCGTTCGGCCAGAGATTCGCCGGGATAGTGCGTGCGCAGGATGTCGCCAGCTCGCTTGTACGAACAAGGCGGGCAGCCGCTGAACGGTGGTGCGGTTCGGACCTTCGGGGACATTCGCCGAGGACCTCGGCCTCCGTAAGCCCTGGTACTGGGACATCTTCATGCGCGACCTCGACGAGCACCACCACGGCCAGCACCTGGGTACCTACTCGTGGCGGCCGACGCTGTGGTGGCATCCCGCGGCGGAGGTGTCCCCGGAGGAGCGAGACTGGCTGGAGGCAAGATGTACTCGACGAGACTGTCGCAGCGCTTGACGCGGCGGACTTCCGGATCTATGTCCACGCGATCGGCAACCCCGGGTTCTACCCGGAGGACAACGTGCTCGACGCCTTCGAATACGCCGCCCAGCGCAACGCCCGCCGCGACTCCCGGCACGCGATCACACATCTCGACTGGACACGCCGCGAGGACCTGGCCCGCTTCCGTGAACTCGGCAGGCGGCGCGGCGCCATAGCGTCTCAGCAACGGCATGGCCTCGCAGGTATGCCGTAGAGCCGACTCGACGCGCGAGTACGAAGACGGCATCGTCGAGCACGCCTACCAGCACGTGATCCCGGGCCGGGTCAGCCGGCGCCGACGATGCGTAGTGCGATCTCGGCATAGGCCGTGGCGATGTCTTCCGGCGACCAGTAGCCCTCATCGCGGTACCAGCGGGCGATATCGATGCCGAGTGAAAGCAGGGCGGTGGCCGCGATTCGCGCGTCGGGGATATCGAAGGCACCCTCCTCGATCCCGCGCTGAACCAGCTCGCGCATGGCACGGTCGATCTGCTGGCGGATGGCGCGGATCTCGACCAGGTGCTCGGGACTCAACGAGTTCAGCTCGTAGTTGACGATCCGGGCGCTGGTGTGCGCGCGTGCGTGATGTACCGCGAAATCGTGAATCACGGTTCGCAGTGCGGTCGTCGGATCGCTGGACGACGCGGCCGCCTTCCGAATCAGCTCGAGTGTCTCGTCGTGGCCCGATCGCGAGATCAGATAGAGCAGTTCTTCCTTCGATTTGTGATGCACATAGACCGCTGCCGGGCTCATACCGGCGGCCCCGGCGATATCGCGCGTCGTTGTCCCGTTGAAACCCTTCTCGGCAAATGCCTCGAGGGCGGCTTCCAGTAGCCGTGCGCGGGTCGAGCCGCCGCGGGGTTCGGTTGTCTCGGTCATGGGATCGCCATTATCTCGCCTCGCTGGAGCCGCGCTGGTCACGGATGATGTGATGTGGTTAACAGGAGCCGAAGTCCTGATTGCTGTTGACGGTGACGGGGACCACCCTGCACTATGCTACTAAGCAAGCGCTTAGTTATCAAGGAGACCCGATGCCGGAAGCTGTGATCGTCGCCGCCGCCCGTTCCCCGATAGGTCGAGCGGGCAAGGGCTCGCTCAGGGACATGCGTCCCGACGACCTGACCGTGCAGATGGTGCGTGCCGCACTGGCTCAGGTACCCGAGCTCGACCCGAACCAGATCGAGGACCTCGTCCTCGGCTGCGGGCAGCCCGCAGGCGAATCAGGCTTCAACATGGCCCGCACGATCGCCGTGCTGGCTGGGCTCGACACGGTGCCCGGCACGACCGTCAATCGCTACTGTTCGTCGAGCCTGCAGACCACCCGGATGGCGCTGCACGCGATCAAGGCCGGCGAAGGCGACGTCTTCATCTCGGCCGGGGTCGAGACGGTGAGCCGCTTCACCAAGGGCAATGCCGACGGTATGCCCGACACCCAGAACCCAGTCTTCGCCGACGCGGCCGCTCGGACCGCCGAACGTGCCGCCGGTGGCGCCCCGTCCTGGGCCGACCCCCGCGTGAACGGTCAGCTACCCGATGTCTACATCGCCATGGGTCAGACCGCCGAGAACGTCGCCCAGTTCACCGGGATCACCCGCGCCGAGCAGGACGAATTCGGTGTCCGCTCGCAGAATCTGGCCGAGAAGGCCATCGCCAACGGGTTCTGGGCCACCGATATCACTCCGGTGACACTGCCCGACGGAACGGTGGTCAGCGCCGACGACGGCCCGCGTGCCGGTGTCACCCTCGAGGCGGTGAGTCAGCTGAAGCCCGTCTTCCGTCCCGACGGCACCATCACCGCGGGCAACTGCTGCGCGCTCAACGACGGCGCCGCCGCCCTGATCATCATGTCCGACACCAAGGCTCGGGAACTGGGACTGACCCCGCTGGCCCGGGTGGTCAGCACCGGTGTCTCGGGCCTGTCGCCGGAGATCATGGGTCTGGGTCCGATCGAGGCGTCGCGGCAGGCGCTGCGGCGCGCGGGTCTGAGCATCGACGACATCGACCTGGTCGAGATCAACGAGGCCTTCGCCGTGCAGGTGCTCGGCTCCGCCCGCGAACTCGGCATCCCCGAGGACAAGCTGAACGTCAACGGCGGTGCGATCGCGGTCGGTCATCCGTTCGGGATGACCGGTGCCCGGATCACCAGCACGCTGATCAACTCGCTGCGCTTCCACGACAAGCAGTTCGGGTTGGAGACGATGTGTGTCGGCGGCGGCCAGGGTATGGCCATGGTGCTGGAGCGGCTCTCGTGACCGGCCGTTTCGCGGGCAAGACCGCGATCGTCACCGGCGCCAGCCGAGGTATCGGCCTCGGTATCGCGCAGCGGCTGGTCGACGACGGCGCGAAGGTCGTTGTCACCGCCCGCAAACAGGACGCCCTGGACGCGGCGGTCGCCCAGCTCGGCGGCTCCGAACATGCGCTCGGCGTGGCAGGCCGCGCCGATGACGCCACCCATCAGGAAGACGCCGTCGCCCGCGCGATCGAGACGTTCGGCAGTGTCGATCTGCTGGTGAACAACACCGGCATCAACCCGGTGTACGGTCCGATGATCGACATGGATCTGCAGGCCGCGCGCAAGATCATCGAGGTCAATTGCCTTGCCGCGCTGGCGTGGACCCAGCAGGTCCACAAGGCGTGGATGGCCGAGCACGGTGGCGCGGTGGTGAATGTGTCATCGGTTGCCGGGATCAAGCCGGCGCCCGGCATCGGCTTCTACGGTGCCAGCAAGGCCATGCTGACCTACATCACCCAGGAGCTGGCCGTGGAGCTCGGCCCGACGCTCCGGGTGAACGCGGTCGCGCCCGCCGTGGTGAAGACCAAATTCGCCACCGCCCTGTACGAGGGCAAGGAGCAGGAGCTCGCCGAGACCTACCCGCTCAAGCGGCTCGGCGTGCCCGAGGACATCGCGGGCGCGGTGGCGTTCCTGCTCTCCGACGACGCGTCCTGGGTCACCGGACAACTACTGGTCCTCGACGGCGGCGTCACGCTGACCGGCGGCGTCTGACAACTACTCGCGAACTTCAGGAGAAACCGATGAGCACACCGACCAAGACCGCGATCGTCACCGGCGCCGCCCGTGGCATCGGCGCAGGCGTTGCCCGCAGGCTCGCCGCCGACGGCATGGCCGTCGCCGTGATCGACCTCGACGAGGTCGCCTGTAAGCCGGTCGTCGAGCAGATCGAGGCCGCGGGCGGCCGGGCGACCGCCATCGGCGCCGACGTGTCCGACGAGGCCGCCGTCACCGCGGCCGTCGAGCGGGTCGTCGCCGAGCTCGGCCCCCCGACCGTGCTGGTCAACAATGCCGGCGTCATCCGCGACAACCTGCTGTTCCGGATGACCACCGACGACTGGGACACGGTGATGAACGTGCACCTGCGCGGCTCGTTCCTGATGACCCGCGCGGTGCAGAAGTACATGACCGAGGCGAAGTTCGGCCGCATCGTCAACCTGTCGAGCACCTCGGCGCTCGGCAACCGTGGCCAGGCCAACTACGCCGCGGCCAAGGCGGGCCTGCAGGGCTTCACCAAGACCCTCGCCCTCGAACTCGGCAAATTCGGTGTCACCGCCAATGCCATCGCACCCGGCTTCATCGAGACCGAGATGACCGCGGCCACCGCGGCGCGCGTGGGCGTTCCCTTCGAGGACTTCAAAGCCGGTGCAGCCAAGGAGATCCCGGTCGCGCGCACCGGTCTGCCCGAGGACATCGCGCACGCCGCGTCGTTCTTCGCCAGCGAAGGCGCCGGTTTCGTGTCCGGTCAGGTGCTCTACGTCGCGGGCGGGCCGAAGGCATGAGGATTTTCCAGGGCATCGCCGAACTCGAGGCCGCCGTCGGTTCCCATCTGGGCTACTCCGAGTGGCACACCATCACCCAGGCGCAGATCAACGCGTTCGCCGACGCGACCGGTGACCACCAGTGGATCCACGTCGACACCGAGAAGGCCGCCGGCGGCCCGTTCGGCACCACGATCGCGCACGGCTACCTGACCCTGTCGCTGCTGCCGCTGCTGGTTCCGCAGGTGTACCGGATCGAGGGCGTGAAGATGGCGGTCAACTACGGCGCCAACAAATTGCGTTTCCCGGCACCGGTGCCGGTGGACTCGAAGGTGCGCGCCGGGGTCGAGCTGGTCTCGGTCGCGACGGGTTCGGCGGGTCACCTGGTCACCTCCCGGGTGGCAGTCGAGCGCGAGGGCGGCGACAAGCCGGTCTGCGTGGTCGAATCGCTGACCCTCGTGGTGGCCTGATGGAAACACGGACCGACCTTCCCGGCCTAGATCTCGGCCGGTTCGCCACCTGGCTGCGCGGTCGGCTGCCGGTGACGGGTTCCGACCTGAGCGGCACGCTGATCGCGGGCGGCAAGTCGAACCTGACCTACGCGGTCACCGACGGCACCAGCCGCTGGATCGTGCGCCGTCCGCCGCTGGGCCATGTGCTGGCCACCGCCCACGACATGGCACGCGAATACCGGGTGATGGCCGCCCTGCAGCACACCGATGTCCCGGTGCCTGCCATGCACGCGCTGTGCCAGGACGACACCGTGCTCGGTGCGCCCTTCTACGTGATGGAGTACATCGAGGGCACGCCGTACCGGACCGCCGCGGAACTGCGTGAGCTGGGACCCGAACGCACACGCGCGATTTCGACCGGTCTGATCGACACCCTCGCGGTACTGCACGCGGTCGATCCGGCGGCGCTCGGGCTGGCCGATTTCGGTCGTCCGGAGGGATTCCTGGAACGTCAGGTGCGCCGCTGGAAGAAGCAGCTCGACGCGTCGCGCACCCGCGACCTGCCGCTGGCCGAGGAACTGCACGCGCTGCTCGCCGCGGACGTCCCCGCCGAGTCGGCGGTCGGCATCGTGCACGGTGACTACCGGCTCGACAATGTTCTCACCGATCCGGAGGACCGCCTCGCAGCGGTCGTCGACTGGGAGATGGCCACCCTCGGTGATCCGCTCACCGACCTGGCGCTGATGATCGTCTACGGCCGTCTCGCGGCCAGGGCCGGCAGCGCCGTGGTGGCCGACGCGACGACGGCGCCGGGCTTCCTGACCGAAGACGAGATCATCGCGCGCTACAACGCGCGCAGCGATCGCGATATGTCCCGGTTCGGTTTCTACCTCGGGCTCGCCGCCTTCAAGCTGGCCGCGATCCTCGAGGGCATCCACTACCGCTATCTGCACGGCCAAACCGTCGGTGAAGGTTTCGACACCGTCGGCGCGTCGATCGAGCCCCTCCTCGAAACCGGTCTGACCGCATTGAAGGAGTACCGCTGATGGATTTCGCCTACGACGCCCGCACCGAGGAATTGCGTGCCTCGCTGCTGGACTTCATGGACAACCACGTCTACCCGGCCGAACCGGTGTTCCGCGAGCAGCTGTCCCAGCTCGACAACCGCTGGGCCTGGGATTCGGCGCCGATCATGACCGAGCTGCGGGCCGAGGCCCGCAGGCGCGGCCTGTGGAACCTCTTCCTGCCCGGTGCGGAGGGCGCGGGGCTGACCAACCTGCAGTACGCACCCTTGGCCGAGATCACCGGGCGCAGTGGGCATCTGGCCCCGGCCACGCTCAACTGCGCCGCGCCCGACACCGGCAATATGGAGGTGCTGGCGCAGTTCGGCACCGAGGCGCAGCGCCAGGAATGGCTCGAGCCGTTGCTGGAGGGGCAGATCCGGTCCGCCTTCGCGATGACCGAGCCCGACGTGGCCTCCTCCGACGCCACCAATATCGCCACCCGCATCGAACGCGACGGCGACGACTACGTGCTCAACGGGCGCAAATGGTGGATCACCGGCGCGATGAACCCCAACGCCAAGATCTTCATCGTGATGGGCAAGACCGATCCGTCGGCGAGCAGGCACCGTCAGCAGTCGATGATCCTGGTCCCGCGCGACACCCCCGGCGTGGAGATCATCCGCGGCATGGAGGTCTTCGGTTACGACGACCACGAACACGGCGGCCACGCCGAGATGCGGTTCACCGATGTGCGGGTGCCCGCGAGCAACCTGATCGCCGGCGAGGGTGACGGTTTCGCCGTCGCGCAGGCCCGGCTCGGGCCCGGCCGCATCCACCACTGCATGCGCGCCATCGGCGTGGCCGAACGCGCGATCGAGGCCATGTGCGCCCGCGCCGAGGATCGGATCGCCTTCGGCAAGCCGCTCAGCGAGCAGGGCGTGATCCGGGACTGGATCGCCGAGTCGCGCGTCAAACTCGAACAGCTGCGACTGCTGGTGCTCAAGACCGCCTGGCTGATGGACACCGTCGGCAACAAGGGCGCCCACACCGAGATCCAGGCGATCAAGATCGCCACCCCGGCCACCGTGCAGTGGATTCTCGACAAAGCCATCCAGGTACACGGCGCCGCCGGCCTGTCCCAGGACTTCTCGCTGGCCGCCTCCTATGCGGGCAACCGCACGCTGCGCTTCGCCGACGGCCCGGACGAGGTCCACAAGAACGCGCTGGCCAAGAACGAGCTGCGCAAATACCGGGACGCCCGATGACCATCGACGAACTCCGCACCAGGATCACCGAATTCCTCGCCGCCAACGATCCCGCCACCACCGAGCGCCTCGAGTTCCTGCGCGCGCGTTACGACGCGGGCCTGGCGTGGGTGTACTTCCCCGAAGGCCACGGTGGTCTCGGTCTGCCGCACGCCTGGCAGACCGAGGTGGACCAGCTCTTCGAACACGCCGGGGCCCCGGACAACAATCCGGCCGCCAATGAGATCGGTCTCGGCATGGCGGGTCCGACCATCCTGGCCTGCGGTACCGAGGAGCAGAAGAAGCGTTTCCTGCGCCCACTGTGGACGGGCGAGGAGATCTGGTGCCAGTTGTTCAGTGAACCCGGCGCCGGCTCCGACCTGGCCAACGTCAGCACCCGCGCGGTCCGGGACGGCCGCGAGTGGGTGGTCAACGGGCAGAAGGTGTGGACCTCGAGCGCGCACCTGGCGCAGTTCGCGATCCTGCTGGCCCGCACCGACCCGGACGTTCCCAAGCACCGGGGCATGTCGTACTTCCTGATCGACATGACCCAGCCGGGTGTCGAGGTGCGGCCGCTGCGCCAGATCACCGGTGAGGCCGAGTTCAACGAGGTCTTCATCACCGGCGCCCGCGTCCCCGACGAGCAGCGCCTCGGCGCCGAGGGTGATGGGTGGCGCATCGCCAACACCACCCTCAACACCGAAAGGGTCGCCATCGGCGGCCGGGCCGGCGCCCGCGAATCCGGGCTCATCGGCGTGGTCACCGGCACCTGGCGGGCGAACCCGGCACGGCGCACCCCGGAGCTGCACGACCGGTTGCTGCGGCTGTGGGTCGACGCCGAGGTCGCCCGGCTCGCCGGACTTCGCCTGCGCCAGAAGCTGGCTCAGGGACAGCCCGGTCCGGAGGGTTCGGCGATGAAGCTGTCCTTCGCGCGGATCGCGCAGCAGCTGTCCGGGCTCGAGGTCGAACTGCTCGGCGAGGACGGCCTGCGCTACTCCGACTGGACCATGGTCCGCCCGGAACGTGTCGACCTGAACGCCCGCGACGCCGGATACCGCTATCTGCGGGCCAAGGGCAATTCTATCGAGGGCGGCACCTCCGAGATCCTGCGAAATATCGTGTCCGAGCGCATTCTCGGCCTGCCCGCCGAGCCGCGTACCGACAAGGACCGTCCCTGGAAAGAAGTCGCGCGATGACCGACGTTGATCTCCTCTACACCGAAGTCGAGGACGACCTGCGCGCCGTGGTGCGCTCGGTGCTGACCGCGCACTGCGAACCCGGCGCGGTCACCGCCCTCTACGACGGCGACCGCGCGCTGGTCGCGGGCCTGTGGAAGAACATCGCGGTCGACCTGGGCCTGGCCGGGCTGCTGGTTCCCGAAGCGGACGGTGGCGCGGGCGCCTCGGCCCGTGAGGCCGCGGTGGTGCTCGAGGAGCTGGGCCGCTTCGTCGCCCCGGTGCCCTTCCTGACCAGTGCCGTGGTCGCCACCACCGCACTGCTCGGCTCCGGCTCGGCGCTGCTCGGTCGGCTCGCGGCGGGGGAGCGAACGGCTGCCCTGACCGTGCCCTTGACCACCGCGGCCAACGCCGCGCTGCCCACCGTGTCGGCAGACGCCGACGGCAGGCTGACAGGCGCGGTCACCAGTGTCGCCGGTGCGCTCGAGGCCGATGTGCTGCTGGTCCCGGCCACCGGGTCCGAAGGTGTTGCGCTGTACGCGGTCTCGACCGCCGACGCGAAACTCACGCCGGTCGTCTCCTTCGACATGACCCGTCAGCTCGCCGACCTCGAGTTCGACGGTGCCGCAGGTGAACTCGTGGTCGCCGAAGGCGAGGCGGCGGTGCGCCGGGCGCTCGCGGCCGGGACGGCCCTGCTCGCCTCCGAGCAGTACGGGGTGGCGCGGTGGTGCCTCGACGAGACCGTGGCGTACCTGAGGGAACGTCGCCAATTCGGCCGCGTAGTAGGCGGATTCCAGGCGATCAAACACCGGCTGGCCGAGCTGTACACCGCGGTCGAGTCCGGCAATGCCGTCGCCCGCTACGCCGCCGCCACGCTCGCCACCGACGACGCCGACGCACCCGTCGCGGCCTCGGTGGCCCAGGCGTTCTGCAGCGACCTCGCGATCTACGCCGGTGAGGAGGCGGTGCAGCTGCACGGCGGCATGGGCATGACCTGGGAGCATCCGGCCCACCTGTACCTCAAGCGCGCCAAGGCCGACCAACTCGCCTTCGGTACCGCCGGCGCGCACCGGGTGCGGCTGGCCGAGCTGGTCGAGGTTCCCCGACCGTGATCGTCGGTGTCCTTCGCGAAGCCCGCCCGCGTCTTCCAGGAGAACTCCGCGATGCTGTTCGGCGACGCGAAGGACAGGGTCGAGGACCTCGTGAAGGCGCTCTGACTCACGGGCGCTTGACGATCATGCCTTCCTTCATGACGAAGTCGACCTTGCCGGTGACGTCGATGTCGGTGAACGGGTCGCCCGGCATGGCGATGATGTCGGCGATCTTGCCCGCGGCCAGGACCCCGAGGTCGTCGAGTTCGAGCAGTTCGGCGGCCACGCTGGTGGCGGACTTCAGTGCCCGGGCCGGGGTGATTCCAGTGGAGACCATCGTCGGGAACTCCTTCCAGTTCTCCGCGTGCGGGAACATCCCGGCGTCGGTGCCGAAGGCGAGCTTGATATCGCTGTCGGCGACGAATCCGGCGCTGTCGAGCAGGGCTTTCTGGTGGATCCGGAACTTGTGGCGCTTGAAGGCCGGTTTGTCGGCCCAGTAGGCGTCGTCGTCGACGCGGCGGGCGTCGTCGAGCACGGTGAACTGGGTGGGGACGAGGAACACGCCCTTGTCGATCATGATCTGCAGCGTTTCCTTGGTGGCGAGATTGCCGTGTTCGATGCTGCGGACCCCAGCGCGCACCGAGCGCCGTACACCTTCGTCGCCGTAGCAGTGCGGGGTGACGTGGCGGCCCAGGTCACGGGCGGTGGCGACCAAGGTGTCCATCTCCTCCTGGCTGTATGTGGTCTCGGTCGGGTCGTCGGAGGGGCTCGAAAAACCGCCGGTAGCACCGAATTTGATCCAGTCGGCGCCCGCGCGGATCTCGGTGCGCACGCGCCTGCGGATCTCGTCGCACCCGTCGGCGGCCGCCATCTCGAGCAGCCGGTGCTCGCCCTGATATCGGCCGCCCAGAATCGAACTGAAGTCGCCGTGGCCGCCGCGGGCCGAGATCAGGTGTGGCGCCACCAGCATGCGCGGGCCCGCGATCAGCCCGGCCGCGATGGCGTTGCGCAGGTCGATGGTGTTGTACTCGAGGTCCGCGGTCATCAGGTCACGGATCGTGGTGAAACCGTTGAGCAGCATGGTTTTCAGCACGGGGATCGACGCCAGCGCGGTGGCCGCGGCCGAGCGGGCGAGGGCGGGCGTCAGCGCCGGGGTGAGGGTGACATGGGTGTGGCAGTCCATGAAACCCGGTGTCACGGTGTGGCCCGAGAGGTCGATCACGGTGGCGCCGTCAGGAATGGGGACGGACTCGGCAACGGTGGTGATCCGGTCGTTCTCGACGAGTACTTCGGACCGCCCGAACGGGGAATCGCTCAACCCGTCCCACACGGTCGCGCCTGTCAGCACTGTGGCCATACCGCTGTCCTCCGATCGGTCGGGCGATCTCGAGCCGGCAACGAGAAAATCCGGGGCCAACCGACCGATCGTAGGCGAGAGGGCGCGAAATTCGCGCCAGGCCCCACCGTGCCGACCGGTGTGTTCGCCGAACTCGATGGGGTTGTCGGCGGTCCCTATGCCCGCTCGAGCTCGCGCAGGTACCGACACACCTCATCGATCGCTTGTTTCGCCTGCGCGAATACTGTGACCTCGGTGAAGAAGCCGTGGAACACCCCGGGGTATCTGGTCGACGACACGGGGATGCCCTCCTCGCGCAGCCGCTGTGCGTAGGCCTCGGCATCGTCGCGGATCGGGTCGACCTCCGCGGTGAGGACCAGTGCGGGTGGCAGGCCCTGCAACGACTCCGCGCGCATCGGCGCGGCCAGCGGGTCGCCGCCGGGGTGTCCTGTGCCGGTGTACTGCTCCCAGAACCAGCGGCCCTCCGCGGCGCCGAGCAGCGGCGCGTCGGCGAATTCCGACCACGACGGCCGGGAGAACGTGTCGTCGACGGCGGGATAGGCGAGCACCTGCGCTACCGGCAGGGCGCTGCCCTCATCGCGCCGGTACAGGCACAGGGCGGCAGCGAGATTGCCGCCGGCGGAGTCGCCGCCGATCGCGATCCGAGCCGGGTCGATGCCCAGTTGGGGCGCTGATCGAGTCAGCCACGCGTAGGCGTCGACGCAATCTTCCAGCGCGGCGGGGTAGGGGTTTTCCGGTGCCAACCGGTACTCGAGGGACACGACCGTCCAGCCGGATCCCGCGGCGATCGCGCGGCACAACTCGTCCGCGCCGTCCAAGGTGCCAAGGACGAAACCGCCGCCGTGCAGGTAGACCAGAGCGGGCGCGGCGCTGTCGGGGCGCGTACCGTCCGCGCGATACAGGCGGGCCGCGATCGCGCCCGCACGTGTTGAGATGGTCAACTGTTCGACTTGTTCCAGTCGCGTGATCGGCTCGGCGGCCGGTGCCGAGTTCACCAGCGCGCGGGCCTGCTCGGGACCCAGCTCGTGCAGGGGTTTCGGCAGGAGCTGGCTGATCAACCCGGCCACGGCCGTGGCCGGGCCATCGAGCAGAGCTCGCCAGGCGGGCGCGGCGTCGTTCATGAGAATTCCTCGCTGATCGTTGACAAGGAGTGATCTGTGCCTCACCATCATAGTCACGTGACCCAGACATTTGACTAGAAGTTCACGTACCATTTGGGATCCGCTGTCGACGGTGTACCGCGCACGCGATCTCGTCGCATCGAAAGGACAACAAGATGACCGAAACGACGATCGGTCCCGCGACGCGCGGGGCCGACGCGGTCGGCGGGGTCGACATCCGGATCGAGAACGACGCAAGTCCGATCGTCCGATTGATCGCCCGGGCCATCACCGATTCCCTCCGCGCCGACAGCTCCCTCCTGCCCGCCGGGCTGGAAGGCGCGCTCGCGATCCGCTCCCACGACACCCCGCAGGCCGCGACGATCACCCTGGCCGATGGTGCCATCGCGGTGTCGGGCGGCGTGTTCGGCGAGCCCGATCTCGACGTAACCGTCGACCTGAACCAGTTCTTCGCCCCGGTCGGCGAGCCCGTCGGCTCCGCCGAGTTCATCGCCGTGGCCACCGCGCTGCTGTCGCCGCCGCTGCCGGACTGGAAGACCGCCGCGGTGAGCTTCTGGGACAAGGCCCGGTCGGTCCCGGGCATCCCCGACGTGCTGGTCGCCGTCATCGAGGGCCCCGACGGTATCGACCAGGTCATCGCGGGCGAGGGGGAGACCCAGTACGTCATCGCGGGCCCGCCGGATCTGCTGGCGGCAGTCTTCACCGGTGCGGTCGATCTGCTCGCGGCCCTGTCCACCGGCCTCATCGGCGTGCGTGGCACGCTCTCGCAGCTGTCGGTGTTGGTCGCCGCATCCTGGAAGGTTCGTTACGATGTCTGAAATCGCCACCACCGCAACGGTTCCCGATCCGGGCGTGCACACGGTCCGGATCGAGTCGACCAACCATGACGGCTCCTTCCATGGCAAGAACGTCTCGCCCGCGAAGTTCGCCGCGTGCGCGGAATCGGGTTTTGCGATGGCCGACCTGCTGTTCGGTCTCGACCTGGGCAACGCGCCGACTCTCGGTTTCGCCTACCCCGACTGGCGTGGTCATCTCGCCGATCTGCAGTTCCGGCCCGACATGTCCACGCTGGTGCAGTGGGCGCCCGGTGTGCAGTCGGTGATCGGCGACTACTGGCAGGCCAACGGTTCCCCGATCGGTACCTGTCCGCGCAATCTCGCGCGCGCGATGGTCGACCGGCTCGCCACCCGTGGTTTCACCGCCACTGTCGCGGTCGAGATCGAAGCCACCCTGTTCCAGGAGTCGGTGCATGAGGCGAGGGCGAAGGGATACCGCGATCTGACCCCGCTCGGCGGCTCCGCGGGCACCGCCTACAACCTGGCGAAGTCGAAGGACTGGGTCGACTACATGTCGGCGGTCGCGCGGCGGCTCGAGGAGATCGGTATCGAGTGGGAGGCGTGGAGCGATGAGGACGCGGCCGGTCAGGTCGAGCTCAATCTCGTTCCCGCCGACCCGATCTCGGTGTGTGACAACTGGGCTCGCGCCCGGCAGGTGATGCGTGAGGTGGCCTTCGAGCTCGGTCACACCGTCACTTTCATGGCCAAGCCGACCGCGGGCTACGGTCAGGCCTCGCATGTGAACCTGTCGCTGCAGCGCGACGGCGTCAACGCGTTCTACGCCGCCGACGGGCCGTCGGACACCATGCGGCACGCGGTCGCGGGGTTGCTCGCGACGATGCGCGGCGCGACCTCGGTGATGCTTCCGCAGATCACCTCCTACCGTCGTCTGGTCGACCTGAGCGGACCGCCGACCACGGTGACCTGGGGCATCGCCAACAAGACCACCGCGGTGCGCGCGGTCTGCGGACACCCGAAGTACTCCCGCCTCGAGTACCGCGTTCCCGGTGCCGACGCCAACCTGTACCTCGCGGTGGCGACGATTCTGGGCGGCGTGCTCGCCGGGATCGACGGCAAGCTCGAACCGGCCGAGCCGATCAGCGATATGGCCTGGTGCGCGCCCGACCTCGAACGGCTGCCCGACACCATCACCAAGGCCGCCGACGCGCTCGAGGCCGACCCGATCCTGCGCGAGCAGCTCGGTGCCGAGTTCGTCGACTACTGGGTCGGCACGCGGCGCTGGGAGTGGATGCAGTTCCACACGACCGGCGGTGACCCGTTCGCCGAGCTGTCGGAGTGGGAGTCCACGCGCTACTTCGAGTTCCCGTGACCGCGCGCTCGACCGCCGCGAGGCCGCTGATCGGGCTGACGGGCAGGCGGTTCAGGATGGGGCTGATCCAGGGCAGTCACCCCGGGTACAGCCAGCGTCTCACCGATGCCTTCTTCGCCGATTTCGCGGAGCGGATCACGCGCGCGGGCGGTGTGCCGGTGATGCTGCCCTACGACGCGGATCCGGCGGCGTTGGGTGACTGGTTGTCCGGTGTGGTGATCACCGGTGGTCAGGACGTGCATCCGAGCTGCTGGGGTGGGGACGAGTCGGTGGTCGGCGAGATCGATCCGGTCGCTGACCCCTCCGTCCACGATCCCGGCCGGGACGAGTTCGAGATCGCGTTGACCCGGGTGGCGCTGCAGCGGCAGATCCCGCTGCTCGGGGTGTGCCGGGGCATGCAGGTGCTCAATGTGACCCTCGGCGGCACGCTGATTCCCGACCTGCCGGTCGGGCCGATCAAGCACCTCATGTCGGCGGGGCCGCTGTCGGACGGCGATCCCGGGCACCTCGTCACCTTCGACGCGGGGACGATCGCCCAGAGGGTGTTCGGCGATCGGCTGGTGACCAATTCGTGGCACCACCAGGCGGTCGATATCTGCGGGGACGGGCTGGTGGTCACCGGTCGGACCGACGACGGTGTCGCCGAGACCATCGAGCTCCCCGGGGCCGCGGTGCTCGGGGTGCAATGGCATCCCGAGTGGATGGAAAGCGACGACGGCGCGCTGCGCTGGCTCGTCGACGCGGCGGGCGAGCGGCGCTGAGCGAAGCGTAAACCACTGTGGCCGTCATCTTTTCGGTGGCGGCCACAGTGCTGCTGTGTCGACGCGGTCAATCCATGCGCACCCAGGACACCAGCGATCGCATGTCCGGTTCGGGCGCGATATCCGCCGGCCGGACCGCGGGTGCGGCGACCTCGCCGAGGTTGGCTGCCATCCATGCGTCGAGGACGCCGACGGTGAGTTCCACCTGTGCCCGCGCCGCTGCGTCATCGGTGAACACCAGCCAGTTGAGGGCGAAGCCATCGGACAGCGCGGACACCACGTAGATCAGCTGGTCGATCGTGTCCGGGTCGATCGGTCGGCCCGCGGCGGTCGTGGTGCCTTCGATGATCGTGCGCATGGTCGCGTAGGCCGCGTTGTACACGATCTCGGCCTGCTCGCCTTCACGCTGACCCCAGCTGATCAGCTCGAGGATGGTCGCGCCGAAGTCCGGATTCTCCAGATACCACTGCAGCACGCCGCGTAGCAATCCCCGAGCGGTGTTCTGCGCGTCGCTGTGGACATCGCTGCGGTTGAGTACCTCGCGGTACTCGCCGGCGAGGTATTCGAAGACCGCCGCGAACAGCACCTCCTTGGTGGCGAAGCAGTAGTGCAGCGTGGCCAGCGGAGCGTCCGCCTCCTCGGCGATGCGGCGCGTGGTGGCTCCGTCCACCCCGTGGGCGGCGATCACGCGCACGGCCGCGGCCACCAGCTCGGCGCGACGTTCGGCGGCGGGGATACGAGCCATGCGGAACTCCTTCGGATCCGATCTGAACGATTGATCAAGTCAAATTCGATATTACCAGTCTGTAACTGGTCCGAGGTGGGGCGTCCGGTGAGCTTCGCCGAATTAGTGGGTCGTTTGCCTTGATCAAATGACCCACTACCGCTACCGTTATGGCAGGCCTCACATTTCCTGGCGACCCGGCCCATCGAGAGCCATCCGTGACGGCGCGCGTGCCCCCGCCGGCATCGCAGCCCGGCGATTGCAGGTCGATCGGCGACCTACCACCTGCTACCCCGTGAAGAGGACGACATGACCCAAGTCGAATCGGTCCACCCCGAACGCGCGATCGCGCTCGATCGCCTGGCCGTGGCTCCGCCGATCGACACCCTCGTCGGCCTGCTGGCCGACCAGGCCGTCCGTGCGCCCGACCGTGAATTCCTGCGGTTCGCGGACGGGTCCTGGACCTTCGCCGAGATCGACGACTGGACCTCACGGCTGGCCCAGCGACTGGCCACCGACGACGGTGTCCGACCAGGGGACCGGGTCGCGATCATGTTGCCCAACGTCGTGCAGTGGCCGGTCGCCTGGCTGGCGATCCTCGAGGCGGGCGCGGTGACGGTTCCGGTGAACTCGTCGTATCAGCGGGCGGACCTGGAATTCGTCCTCCAGGATTCCGGCGCCCGGGTGCTGTTCACCGACTCCGAGCACGCCGCGCTGGTCGACGAGGTGCGTGCCGCGAACAACGAGCTGGCCGACGTCCGGATCCTCGATGTGCCGGCACCCGGCGCGCTCGCGGACTACCCGGCGCGCCGGCCGGCGGTCGCCGTCACCGGCGAGACCCTCGCGAACCTGCAATACACCTCGGGAACAACCGGTTTCCCCAAGGCCTGCATGCTGACCCACGACTACTGGACCCGGCTCGGCTGGGTGTGCGCGAACGCCGCCGGCCTCGGCGCCGAGGATGTGGCGCTCACCTCGCAGCCGTTCTCCTACATGGATCCGCAGTGGAACACCGCGCTGTGCCTCACGGTGGGGGCGCCGCTGGTGGTGCTGCCCCGGTTCTCCGCGTCCGGTTTCATGGCCGATGTCCGCAAACACCGGGCGACCTTCGTCTATGTGCTCGGTTCCATGCCGACGCTGCTGTTCAAGCAGCCGCCCACGCCACAGGACCGCGACAACGACCTGCGCATCGTGCTGTGCTCGGCCATCCCCGCCGCGCTGCACGCGGAGCTCGAACAGCGATGGGGCGCGCCGTGGCGGGAGATCTTCGGGATGACCGAGACCGGCGTCGACCTGGTGAGCCTGCCCGAGGCCACCGAGAACGTCGGCAGCGGACGGCTGGGCCGGCCGGTGCCGACCAAGCAGGTCCGGGTGGTCGACCCGCAGGGCCGCGAAGTGGGCGAGGGTGAGTCCGGCGAACTCGTCACCTCCGGTAAGCCCATGATGCTCGGCTACTGGAACCGGCCCGAGGACACCGCGCGGGTCCTGCGCGACGGCCGGCTGCACACCGGCGACGTCGCGGTCCGCGAGGCGGGTAGCTACCGCCTGGTGGGGCGGCTCAAGGACATGGTCCGCCGGGGCGGGGAGAACATCGCCAGTGCGGAGGTCGAACGTGTGCTCGAACGCGACGACCGCGTCGTCGCGACGGCCGTCGTCGGCGTGCCGGACGAGCTGTTCGGCGAGGAGGTCAAGGCCTTCGTGCAACTGGCTTCCGGCGTGGCGGAATGCCGTGACACCGCGCAGCGCATTCTCGACGATGCGCGAAACCAGCTGGCGCGCTTCAAGGTTCCTCGGTACCTGGAATTCGTCGCCGATTTCCCGCGAACTCCGTCCGAACGCGTGTCCAAACCCGCGCTGAAGGCGCGCGCCGCCGAGCGGCCCGGCACCACCTACGACTTGCAACCGCCGCGCGACTGAGGAGCCGGATATGACCGACGACTATCTGGAAGTACACATCGATGACGACGTCGCGGTGCTCACACTGAACCGCCCGGCGAAGCTGAACGCGCTGGATGTGGCCACCCGGGTGCTGCTCGCGCAGACCATCCGTCATTTCGGGACCGGTGATCTGGTGCGCGGGATCGTGCTCACCGGCAACGGCCGGGCTTTTTCCGCGGGTGAGGACCTCCAGGCCGTGCCATCCAGCTACGCGGAGATCCGGGAGGCTTTCGCCACCTTCCACGACATCACCCGCGCGATCCTCGAGACGAAGATCCCGGTGATCGCGGCCGTGAACGGGATCGCCGTCGGCGGCGCCTCGGAGATCACGCTGTGCTGTGACGGGCGGATCGGCAGCCCGGCCGCCGAGTACTTCCAGCCGGAGAACCACCGCGGGATCATCATCTCCAACGCGTCGAGCCTTCTGATGGGCCGGCTGGTCGGCAACCACGCGATGCGAATCATCCTCGGATCCCAGCGGATCGGTGCCGAGGAAGCGCTGCGGATCGGGCTGCTCGACGAGATCGTCGTCCCGGAGATTCTGGTCGGCCGCGCCGTCGAGGTGGTCCGGCAGTGGAACTCCGATCCCCGGATCACCGCATTGCACCTCGGCCTGCTGCGCCCGCTGCCCGCCGACATCGAGGCGGCGTTCGCCCGCGAGGACGACGCCGCCCGCCAGGCCTGGGAGTCCGGCGCCTTCAGCGAAGGCATCGAGGGCTTCTGGACATCGAAGAATGCGGCGTCCTCGGCGCCCGCGCAGAACAACCGAGATCGGAGTCGATCATGATCACCACCGAAGCAGCTGTCCTCACGGCGGTCGAGCAACCGCTGGAGTTCACCGAGATCCTGGTCGACGACCCGGAACCCCACGAGGTCCGGCTCGCGGTCTCGAATGTCGGACTGTGCCACAGCGATCTGCACTACATGACCGGAACCGTCGGCGCCGACCTGCCCGTGGTGGTCGGGCACGAGGTGGCGGGGGTGGTCGAGTCGGTCGGCTCCGCGGTCACCACGTTGCGTCCCGGCGACCGCGTCGTCGGTGCCCTCACTCCCTCGTGCGGGCTGTGCCGCAACTGCCAGGTCGGACACTCGACCCAGTGTCAGCGCATCACCGAGATCCGGCAGCGGCCCCGGCCTGCCTTCCAGACACCCGACGGCCGGGTCGTCCACCGGCTCGGCGATGTCGGCGCCTTCTCCCGCCACACGCTGATGCGGGAGAACGCGCTGGTGAAGGTGGCCGACGAGGTGAGCCTGCATGTGGGCTGCCTGCTCTCGTGCTGCATCATCACCGGCGTCGGCGCCGTGTTCCGGGGTGCCGAGGTGCGTCCCGGTTCCACTGTCGCCGTAATCGGTTGCGGCGGTGTCGGCTCGGCCATCATCCAGGGGGCGCGTCTGGCCGGCGCCTCGGCGATCGTCGCCGTCGACCTCGACGACGCCCGCCTCGCCGCTGCCGAGATCTACGGCGCCACCCACGTCGTGAACGGTGCGGCGGATGTGGCCGCCGAGATCCAGAACCTGCTCGGCGACGGCGTGGACTTCTCGTTCGAGGCCGTCGGTAGCGCGCGCACCGCGGCCACCGCGCTCGAGGTGCTGCGTCCCACCGGTACCGCGTGCCTGGTCGGTATCGCCCCCGACGGCACCGACCTGACGCTGCCCGCCTGGAACTTCTTCTTCTCCGAGAAGCGTCTCATCGGCTCCTACATGGGCTCGGGCCAGGCACAGGAGGACATCGCCCAATTCGCCCGCCTGTACCAGCAGGGGCGGCTGCTGCTCGACGAGATGGTCAGCGACGTCATCGGGTTCCACGACATCGACAAGGGCTTCGAGGCGATGAAGTCCGGCGAAGTCACCCGCATCGTCGCCGACCTCACCGTGTGAGCCCCCGCCCATCCACGCGCCGAAGGAGCTTCTCATGACGAATCCGCGACTGCCCCAACCGATCAACTACATCGCCGACGACTGGTCCGAGTGCGCGACCATTCCCGGCCTCTGGAATCTCGACCCCAACACCGGCCTGCCCGTGCACCGTGCCGTCACCACCACGCCCGCGGATGTGGAACGCGCACTGCGTCACGCCGAGCAGTCCTACGGTTTCGAACGCTGGGATGACGCGGCGAGCGAGGATCGCGCCGAAACCATCGAGCGCGCGGCCGATATCGTCGAGTCCCGGATCGAGGACATCGCCTACACCGATGCCCTCACCAGCGGCGTGCCGATCGCCAAGGCCCGGCTGGTCGCGCAGTTCCTGCCGCACCGGATCCGTGCGGCCGCTGCGGAACTGCGATCCATTCCGCGCCGGACCGCGCTGACGGCCGAAGGACGTGACGTGCGGCTCTACAAGGTCCCGTGGGGTCCCGCCGCCATCCTGACGCCGTGGAATGGGCCCAGCTTCATACCCGCCGCGAAGATGGTGAGTGCGCTTGCGGCAGGGTGCCCTGTCATTCTGAAACCGTCGGAGCACGCGCCGAGCAGCGCTCAGATCATCGTCGAGAGCTTCGTCAAGGCCGGTCTGCCCGACGGTGCATTGCAGCTCGTGCACGGCGCGGGTGACGTGGGCGCGGCCCTGACCGGCGACCCGCGCGTGAAGGTCGTCTCCTTCACCGGCGGCCCGAACGCGGGCCGTGCGATCGCGCGCGCGGCGGCCGAGGATTTCAAGGTGCTCCAGCTCGAGCTGGGCGGCAACAACCCGGCCTTGGTGCTGGATGACGCGGATATCGAGGTGACCGCCGACGGCATCCTCGAGGGGATGACCAAGCTCAACGGTCAGTGGTGCGAGGGCCCCGGCAAGGTGCTGGCGCACAAGAGCCTGGTCGAACCGCTGCTCGAAGCGCTGCTCGATCGCATCGCCCGCCTCGAGATCGGGAACTCGCTCGACGAGACCACCGAACTCGGCCCCATCTCGAACGCCCCGCATTTCGCGACGCTGCAGAGCCGTATCGAAGAGCTGCGGGCCAACGGTGCGACCATCCATCAGCCCGCGAAACTCCCCGGGCTGGAGGGCTTCTTCCTGTTGCCCACCGTCGCTACGGATGTCGACGCGTCGCTGGCGACCGCCGAACTGTTCGGTCCGCTCATCAGCCTGCACGCCGTGGAGTCCGACGAGGACGCCCTGCGGGTGGCCAACGCCAACCCGTCGGGTCTGGACGCCTACGTGTTCGGCGGCGACCTGGACCGCGCCGTCGAGGTCGGCTCACGGGTGCTCTCGGGTGAGGTGCGCGTGAACGGCGCCAAGGTCGCCGACCTGGCCGACGGATCGGCCCAAAGCTTCTGGGGCACTTCGGGAATCGGCGGCCACGCACCCGGTGAATCCGTGCGGGTGTTCTGCGGCGACCGCGTGGTCGGCGTCGATTCTCCCTCCCTGCCGATGTAGCGATCGCGGAACTATTTCCGCCTCACCCCTTGACTGTGACCGGTGCCACTGGTGTACTCAAACTAGGTCATTTGATCCAGTCGTTCGACCATACAAAGGAAAGCGGCTTCTGCCATGAACCCCACCCCCACCCCAGAGATCGTCGACGTCATCGGTGTCGGCGCCGGCTTCACCGGCATGTACCTCTCGCACCGGCTGACGACAGCGGGCTGGAGCTTCGCGGGTTTCGAAGCCGGCCCGAGCGTCGGCGGCACCTGGTTCTGGAACACCTATCCGGGCGCGCGCTGCGACGTCGAGAGCATCTACTACTCGTACTCGTTCGACGAGGAACTCCAGCAGGAGTGGACGTGGAGCCAGCGGTTCGCCCCGCAGGCCGAGATCCTCGGCTATATCGAGCACGTCGCGGACCGCTTCGATCTGCGCAAGCACTTCACCTTCAACACCCGCGTCGTCGCCTCGACCTGGAACGCGGGCGACCGGCTGTGGGAGGTGCGGCTCGACAACGGTGAGGTCCGGCGCAGCCGCTACCTGATCTCGGGTGCGGGTGGCCTGTCCACTCCCAAGGACTTCGACGTGCCCGGCCTGTCGAACTTCACCGGATCGACGGTGTCGACCAGCCGGTGGAACATCTCCCTCGACGACCTCAGGGGCAAGCGCGTCGCCGTCATCGGCACCGGATCCTCTGGCGTGCAGGCGATCCCGCTGATCGCCGAGGTCGCCGAACACCTCACGGTCTTCCAGCGCACCCCCAATTACGTGATGCCCGCCCGCAACGCCGAACTCGCCCCCGACCAGGTCGCCGCCGTCAAGGAGAACTACGTGGCGATTCGTGAGGAGTGCAGGCATTCGCCCGGTGGCATCCCCGACCGCCCCGTCACCGACCGGGCTTTCGACGTCTCGGACTCCGAGCGTCAGCGACGCTACGAGGCGGCCTACAAGCGCAGCGGGTTCCTGGGTGTCGGCGCCGAATTCGCCGACCTGCTGTTCGACGAGGAAGCAAACCGGACCGCGTCGGAGTTCATCCACGACAAGATCCGCGAGATCGTGAAAGACCCCGCCACGGCGGAACTGCTCGTGCCCAGATACCACCCGCTCGGCGCCAAGCGCAGCGTCTTCGGTACCGACTACTACGAGACCTACAACCGGCCGAACGTATCGCTGGTGTCGCTGCGTGACGAGCCGATCGAAACGATGACCGAGAACGCGATCGTCACCTCGAAGGGCATCTACGAGGTGGACGCCATCGTGCTCGCCATCGGGTTCGACGCCTTCACCGGCCCGCTCTACGGGCTCGATCTCGCGGGTGCGTCCGGCAAGAAACTGCAGGAAGCGTGGAGTGACGGTATCCGCTCCTATCTCGGATTGATGGCCGCCGACTTTCCCAACTTCTTCATGGTCGGCGGACCGCTGAGTCCCGCGCTCGCCAGCAACGTGGTCGTGACGATCGAGCAGGCCGTCGACTGGATCGCCGACCTCATCGAACACGCCCGCGACACCGGATCCACCCTGATCGAGGCCACCCCCGAGGCTCAGCAGGAGTGGGTCGACATCACCGAGTGGACCGTGTCCCAGACGCTGTACGCCACTACCGACTCCTGGTATCGGGGCTCCAACGTCGAGGGCAAGCCCAACACTTTCATGGGTTACCTGGGCGGGGTCGGCAAGTACCGCCGCATGTGCACCGAGATCGCCAAACGGGGCTACCCGGGCGTCGCGATCGACGGCGAAGCGACGTCGCGCACACTCGGCCCGATTCACGAGGAGATCGCATGAGCAGCGCGCTCCACCGGCGGTATGTCGCCTTCTCCGACGCGCACTACGCTGGTAACCTCGTCGACGGTGCCTACGCCTTGAAGCTCTTCGGCGATGTCGGCACCAATCTGGCGATCGAAATGGACGGCCACGAAGGCCTGTTCGCCGGCTACTCGTCGGTGGAATTCCTCGCCCCGATCCGGGGCGGTGATGTCGTCGAGGCCGAAGCAACCCTGGTGAAGAAGGGAAACCGAAGCCGCACGATCGATTTCGAGCTCCGGGTGATCTGCCGGGGCTCCGGTGACACCGGCCGCGCGCAGATCCTGGATCCACCCCTGGTCGCGGTACGCGCCCGCGGCACCGCGGTCATCCCCGCCGACGGAACGGAGTAGGCGCCATGGAATTGATCAACGACACCGGTTGGGCCGAACAACCCACCACGGTCGAACCGTCGCTCACCGGTGACATCGACTGCGACGTCGTCGTGATCGGCGGCGGTGGCGGCGGCATGTCGGCCGCCCTGCGCCTCGCCGAGAAAGGCGTCGACGTGGTGCTGCTCGAAGCGAAGACACTGGGCTGGGGTGCCACCTCGCGCAACGCCGGCTACATCACCAACTCGGTCGCCGCCGACCCGGAGCTGCTGGGGTTGCTGCTGAAGCGCGAGCGGTTGCGCAAGCTGTACCGCTACGCCGAGCATGCGGTGGAATTCGCCGAGGACGCAATCAAGCATCACGCCATCGACTGCGACTACCGGCAGGAAGGCATCGTGATGGCCGCGGTGTCGAAGGGCCAGTTGCGGCACGCGCGCCGCAACGCGAAGGTCCTGGCAGCGGCCGGATCGTCGGGCGAGTTCGTCGAGGGCCCCGAGGCCGGCCTGCCCGAGGGCTTCCTCGGTGGGATCCGTGAAGGCGTCGGCGGCACTGTCAACCCGGGTAAGTTCGCTCTCGGCCTGCGCGCCGCCACCATCGCCGCGGGTGTGCGCGTCTACGAATCCACTCCGGCGGTCGACGTCGTCGACACCGGTGACCGGGTCACCGTCGCAACCCCGCACGGAAAGGTCAAGGCCCGCAAGGCGCTACTGACCACCAATGCCGCGAGCAACAGCCTGTCCATCGCGCCCAAGTATCTCGCGACACCGGTGTGGACCTCGCTGGTCGAAACCGAACCGATCCCGCCCGAGCGACTCGACGAGATCGGCTGGACCAGCCGGGCGCCCATGGTGACGCTGCACATGATCCTGGAGAGCTACCGCGTCACCCCGCGCGGAACCATCGCGTTCGGCACGCGCCGCATCCAGGCGGGTCGCAACCCACTGCCCGCCCGCACCCCCGCACCGCGGGTCGTCGACGACCTCGTCCGTGGCTTCCATGACCGCTTCCCCGGTCTGCGCGACATCGAGCCGGTGAAGGCCTGGGGTGGCTGGATCGGCATGAGTTCCACCTGGCTGCCCGTTGCGGGTGAGGCCTCCGAGAACGTGCTCTACTCGGCGGCCTGCAACGGCCACGGCTTCGCCCAAGCGCAATACGTGGGACACCTGCTCGCCGACCATGTCACCGGCGCACCGCGGCACGCGGACCTGGAGGCGATCTGGCACGGCCACAAGCGGTTCTGGCCCAGCTTTGTCAGCAACCCCGCGCTGTATATGGGCTGGCTCGCCGACCGAACCGCCGACCGTCTGGCCTCGCTCAGAAAATAATCACCGCGTCCGTTCACGCCGGCCGTCGATGAAGGCACTCGCCCTCGACGGCCGGCGTGAGGTTCTCAGGCCCGGGTGAAGGCCAGTAGCCGGGCGGTGGTGTGCTGACGGACCTCGCCGTGCTGGTTGAGCGTGTCATAGGTCGCGGTGAGGAATAACGCGACGCCGTCATCGTGTTCCGCAACTCCGCTCGCGTCGCCCGCAATGCGGTGTCGGAGGAGATTGCCGCCGTCTCCCGCGGGCCCGGCGCGACCTTCGACGACATCGCCCACCTGGCCGCCGAACCTGCGCACGCGCGGGTTCGGCGGTTTTTTTGTGTCCAAGCGACCCGGTGCCGGCCCCCCCGGGGTACGTTCTGGAACTAGTGGGTCAATTGCCTTGATCATATGACTGACTCGCGGTACTGTTATGACCGGCATCACATCCCGACCCGCGTCGGGGCTACGCGAGCGCACCCCGCTCGGCGGCCGGATGTCGGACCCATGCATTGCCGAAGCGAGACGACCACCCGTTCTCGATCGCTCGGCGGCGTCGACGAAACGACCCCTTGCCGCTGTCGGCGGGTGGCACTTTTCAAGGAGAAGATCAAATGTCGATCAAGGAACTGCTTTTCGCGGTCGCGGACATCTGGATGATCGCTGTCGGTTTCACCTACGGCATCAAATTCATTCGGAACTACCGGAATTATCTGCTCGGAATCGAGTGGATCATCGTGGCGACATCGGGAACGAACTTCCTGATCTACGGGCTGCTCAAAGCAGGTCACGACAGCCCGATGTACGCGTTCGCCTACTTCCTGGACGCCTTCTCGCGGTCCGTCGGCATCACGCTGATCCTGGTGCTCGGGTTGATGGCGGTCACCCACCGGTACAAGCCGTCGGCGGCGGTCGACGTCGGTGCGTTCGCCCTGGCGGGTGTGGTCGGTTTCGTCCTGAGCACCTACGCCGAGGAGATCGGCACCCCGGGCAAGATCTTCTACATCGTGGTCAACGTCCTCACGACGTTCTTCCTGATCTATTTCTCCAAGCGGCTCTGGGAGATCGGTGAGCGTGGGCACGCGGTGTGGGCCGGTGTCGCGACGGCGTGCGGATTCTTGATCGCGGCTATCTACGACTTCGTCCACATTCCGGGCGACGACGCGGAGCACACCATCTTCTACATCTTCGCGTTGTCCACCTGGGGCCTGCAGATGTTCACGTACTACCGCGCGTACCGCGCCTTCGATGCTCACCACAAGCGTGTCGCCGCGCCGGCGGTGACCGGTGACGCCGCCGTTACGGCGTAATCCACGAGTTTCATTTCGACCGGGCCAAAGGCAGGAGCTGAAATGGCAACACAGAATATCCAGGAAGAAACCACTGAGGTTGTCGTCGTCGGCGCCGGAATGGCGGGTTTGACGGCCGCGACCACCCTCGCGCCCAAGGCCGAGGTGGTCGTGCTCGAGTCCACCGACCGCACGGGTGGGCGCGTTGACACCGTCCGCCAAGGCGACTACTGGATCAATGTCGGCACCCAGTTCACCGAGGGCACCGGCACGCTGATCGACGCCCTCGACCGGCACAACATCGAGATGGGCTCGCTCGCGGGCAAGAGCATCGCGCTGTATGTGAACGGTTCGACGGTCGATACCTCGAATCCGCTCGCGCTCATATTCCGCACACGCATGACGATGATGGATCGGCTCGGCCTCGCCGTCGTCGGTGCGCGCATCCTGTCCGCCACGCCCTTTCTCGAGTCGCAGAGCCGTTTCGCCCAGCGTGTACGTGCCCGGCTCGAGTCCAGGCTGGCGTCGTATCTGCTGAACGGCGTGCGCTCGGAATTGGCCGCCACGATCGTCCGGTCGTGGTCGGCGCAGTGGATGGGCTGTGATCCGGACGAGACGGCCGCGGCCCAGTTCGTGTACTCGGTCGGCATCGCGCTGACCGACCCGGAGAAGGTCCCGAACTTCTCGCTGCCGGTCGGCGGCAACCAGACGCTGACCGACGTGCTGACCGAGGATCTGGGCGCTCGTATCCGCCTGAACTCGGTGGTGCAATCGGTGTGCCGCGACGGTGCCGGCGTGATCGTCGACTACCTCGACGGCGACCGCCCCAAGCGGTTGCGGGCCAAGCGCGCGATCGTCACAGCACCCGCCGATATCACCGAGCGGATCATCCCGGACCTGCCGCAGCAGTACCGCAACGCGTTCAACGACATCACCTACGGACGCTACGTGGTGGTCGGCTTCTTCACCGACGAAGCCGGCCCGCAACGCTGGGACAAATACTTCGCCATCTCCGCACCGCAGCTGTCGTTCCAGGCGGTGTTCAACCACGCCGCGGCGCTGCGCACCGGTGGTGACCGCAAGCCGGGCGGCGCCCTGGCCTGTTTCGCCGGTGGCGGCAAAGCCGACGCGTTGCTCGACCTGCCCGACGAGGAGATCGTGTCAC
The DNA here is from genome assembly GCF_046764065.1 of Nocardia sp. NPDC002869. Taxonomy (NCBI): domain Bacteria; kingdom Bacillati; phylum Actinomycetota; class Actinomycetes; order Mycobacteriales; family Nocardiaceae; genus Nocardia; species Nocardia sp. NPDC002869. Next base: position 6,437 of record NZ_JBKOOL010000024.1, on the reverse strand, counting down.
GCTTCAGGAACGACCTGCTCAGCGTGCTACCCGAACTGGAAGGCAAACTGGGGGAGCCCATCCTGCGCAGGCACCGCCGAGTCGTCCCGTTCTGGGCGCCCGGCCGACGCAAGACGCTCCCCACCTTGCGCGACCCGCTCGGCGCCATCTATCTCGCCGGCGACTACCAGCTCGACCTGCCGTCGCTGGCCGACGCCGCTACCTCAGGTGAGCGATCGGCGCTGGCGGTACTGGCCGGCCTTGGTCGCTCCCGGTAGCCGAGGGCCTGCTCCAGCGCGACCGATCCGGCCGTTCGTCGCGTACCGCATGTCGTTCGGTCCATCGTGGCCGACGTCATGCGCTATGGCAGGCGCGAGCGGCGCCTGCCGCGACGGGTCAGTGCTCGTGAATCATCACGCCGCGAATGAGCTTGCCCGCGAGGAGGTCGGCGTAGCCTTCGTTCACCTCGGCGAGCGAGTATTCGCGGGTCACCAGTGCGTCCAGCTCCAGGCGTCCGGCCTGGTAGAGGCCGAGCAGGCGATTGATGTCGTGCTGGGGGTTGAGCGATCCGAACAGGCTGCCCTTGACGTTCTTCTCCCACAATGACAATTCGACGCCGGGGAGCTGGATGGTCGGCGCCTCGAACACGCCCATTCCGGTGATCACGATCGTTCCCCCCTTGCCGACGATGTCGAACGCCGAGCGGATGATGTCCTCGTGGAGGTGGCCGACCAGGACGATGGCTTGGTCGGCGCCCTGGCCCCGAGTCAACTCGATGACCGCTTCCGTCGCGGTCTCCGCATCGGCGAAGGCATGGGTGGCGCCGAGTTTCATGGCCGTATCCCGTTTGAGCTCCTGCGGGTCGATCACCACGACGTTCCTGGCGCCCGCGGCGGCCGCACCCTGCACGGCGTTGATGCCGACACCGCCCGAACCGTAGATGACCGTGGTGTCGCCGGGACGGACATTGCCCGTGTTGACCGCCGAACCCCAGCCGGTCGGCACCCCGCAGGAGGCGAGCACCGCCTTCTCGAGTGGCAGCGACTGATCGATCTTGACCACCGAATGCTCCGACAGCGTGCCGTACTGCGCGAAGCTGCCTACTGAGCACATCGCGCCGACCTCTTCGCTGCCGAGCCGGGCACGGAAGGTCCCGTCCGGCAGCTGCCCGTCGAGCAGGATGGCGCCGAGATCGCATAGGTTCGCCCGGCCGGTCAGGCAGTAGCGGCACTGACCGCAGCTGGGAATGAAGCTGGTCAGCACGTGATCGCCCGGTCGGACCTTGGTGACTCCGGGGCCGACCTCCTCGATGACGCCCGCACCTTCGTGCCCGCCGATGATCGGCAGACGGGAGGGGAAGTCCCCCCGGGCGAGGTGCAGGTCGGAGTGGCACAGACCGGCGGCCACGTAGCGGACGAGGACTTCGTGCTCCTTCGGGCCGTCGAGTTCGAGCTCGACGATCTCGAAGGGTTGGTCGACGCCGGTCAGGATGGCAGCTCGGGTCTTCACGGTGATGGCTCCTCTTCTGGGCCGAACGGGGTCTTGGGGTGGGAGAGACCGTAGGACCTATGTGCCTTCCGCACCGTTTCCGTGCACATCTGCCACCCGGATGGGGGACGCGTCCAGCTTCGCCAACGCGAAGAACCCGAGGTCGCCCAGACCTGCCCGCTCCGCTTCGCCGAGCGCCTGGACCGCCGTCGCGAGCATGGTGGCTCGGTGGCCGGTGGCCTGGATCGCGCCGAGGGCGGCGCGGCAACCTTCGGCGTAGACGCCGAGGGTGGCGGTCGAGGTCTGGTGGGCATCGTCAGCGATGGCATCGACGGCTTCGTCTGCGGTAGCGGCCAGCGTGGCGATCGCCACGCGGGTCAGGGACTTCATGGTTTCACGGGAAATCCCGTGTCCCAGAGCGTATGTCATCGCCTCGATGTAGGCGGTGAGGGCGCTGACGTAGAACGCGCCGGTCATCGCGGTTTCCGCGGCGCCGGCACCGGTGATGTCGTCGGACACCCAGGTCGAGTGCGGGCCGAGTAGCGACAGCGTGTCTCGGTGCGTGGCCCAGACTTCGCTGGAACCGGAGTACACGATCATCCCGTCCTCGGTGCCGATCTGAGGCGGGTAGCACAGGATCGCGCCGTCGAGGTAGCCGACGTGCCGGTCGGCGGCCCAGTGAGCCATCGCCTCCGCTTCGGCGGGGGTCCCCGTGCCCACGTTGACGAGCTCGGCGCCGCCCCAGTCGATGACCGGGTCGAGCGCCGCGCGGGTGGTGTCGTAGGTCGAGGTGCAGGCCACCACCAGTGTCGACATGCCGACTGTGTCAGCGAGGGATTCGACCGGGGTGATGTTGTCGCCTGCCAGTGCGCGCGCTCGGGCGGGGGTGCGGTTCCACGCGGCCACGGCCAGTCCGCCGGCCGCGAACGCGCGGGCCAGTGCCGAACCCATCAGTCCGCAGCCGACGACGGTGACGTCGAAACTGCGAGCAGCAGCGTTCTCGGGCAATTTTTTCTCCGATGTCTCGAATGACCCGTGCTGTCTCAGCCGAGCCGGACGGGCAGGGTTTTGTGCTGATTGATGAAGAAGGACTCCGCGAAGGGCGCGGCACCGATGATCTCCATCCTCGGGAACCGCCGCAGCGTCTCCTCGAGCATCACCCGCAACTCGAGGCGAGCGAGCGCGTTGCCCAGGCAGAAATGCCTGCCGCCTGCTCCGAACGCTTGATGGGTCGGGTTGCGGGTGACGTCGAAACGATGTGGGTCGGTGTAGCGGGACTCGTCGCGGTTCGACGAGGTGTACCACATGACTACTTTGTCGTTCTCCTTGATCAGTTGCCCGCCGATCTCCACTTCGCGGGTCGCGGTTCGGCGCATGAAGGAGAACGCCGGGAACATCCGCAAAGCCTCCTCGACGGCGCTTCGCACCAGGGACATGTCGTCGAGGACGAGCCGGCGCTGATCCGGGTTCTCGAGCAGCGCCTTCATCGCGCTGACATAGGTGGCCATCGTGGAATCGTTGCCTGCGACGATCAGCAGCAGGATGCCCATCACGATCTCGTCCTCGCTGAGGCGTTCGCCATCGATCTCGGCGTGCACCAGGATGCTGATCAGGTCGTCCTTCGGGTTCTTTCGGCGCGGCTCGATCAGTGCGGTGCATTCGCCGATGAGGTAGGGCATGAATTCCTCGGCCCATTCCATCAGTCCGCCGGGATTCAGGTCCGGATCGTCGCGGCCGATGTAGCGCGACATGTCCTTGGCCCATTTGGCGTCGTCTTGTTCGGGGATCCCGAGGAAGCCGTGGATCACACGCGCCACGATGGGCTGGGACACGTCCGCGACCAGATCGCAGGTGTCTGTGCCGTCCAGCCGGTCCAACACCGTGGTGACGACCCCGCGGACCCACGGTTCCAAGGCCGCGATGCGATCTCTGGTGAACCCACCGAGGAACAGCTGCTTGATCCGGTCGTGCTTGGGCGGGTCGAGGTTGATCATGTCGAGCTTGCCGAGTTCCTGCAGGTCTTCGGGCAGATCACCATAGGTCAGATCGACCGCGCCCTGCCGGTGCGAGGAGAACGTCTTCCAGTCGCGGCTGGCCTGCTCCACGTCATCGGCGCGGGTGAGCGACCAGAAGCCGGGTTCGTCCGGCATGCCCGCGATACCGGGGGACCGGTGCACCGGGCACTGAGCCCGCAAGGTCGAGAACACCTCGTGTGGTGGTCCGTCGGCGAAAACGGTCAGATCGCCGAGTGTGAGATCGGCGGCCGGATCTTCGCGAGTCGTCATAGTTCCTCCAGGGAGCCGAGGCGGTGGTTCGGGTGAAGGTAGGACGTAGGTCACATCTCCGGCCGAAACCGCGCACGCGCTTCCCCCGACTGGGGGAGGTCTGGACTTGCTGCGGTACAACGGGATCCACGCCCCCCGAATGGGTGTTCCTTCAGCGACACCGTCGCCGGCGTGGCCCTGCCGGTCGATAGTGAGCGAACCTGTTTCCGCACCGAGGAGAGCCGACATGGCGCTGAATCTGACTGTTGACCTCGCGAGATGCACCGGCTGTGCTTGCTGCATGATGGAGTGCCCGGACCTGTTCGACATCGACAACGACTCCGGCAAAGCCGTGCTTCTCGAGCCCAGGCCGACGGCCGAGCGCCTCGACGAAGCCGTACGAGCCGTTCGCTCTTGCCCTGAGGGCGCGATCAGGCTGGAGGAGAAGTAGCCGGCCGACTCCCCCGGGTGGGGGACGTTTCGGGTGGGGTTACCCACATCGGCCGGCGCCGGCCTGATCCTGGTCGCGTTCTCGATGTGCGATCAGGAAGGCTACCGTGAGTACGTACGCCGTTGTGGACCCCGCTACGGGGGAGAAGGTCGAAGAGTTCGCCACGCTGACCGATGCCGCGCTGGACACGGTCCTCGATCGTGCCGACCAGGCCCTGCGCGACTGGGGCCGCCGTTCGACGGTCGCGCAGCGCGCCGAATTGCTGGGCCGGGTGGCCGCGCTGTATACCGAGCGGCGCGAGGAGCTGGCCCGCGTCATCGGCCGGGAGATGGGCAAGCCCCTCACCCAGGCCCTCGGCGAGGTGGACTTCAGCGCGGCGATCTACCAGTACTACGCGGACTCCGCGCAGGAATTGCTCGCCGACGAACCGATCGACCTGGTGTGGGGTACGGGCACGGCGGTGGTTCGCCGCGCGCCACTGGGCGCCTTGCTCGGGATCATGCCGTGGAACTACCCGTACTACCAGGTGGCCCGCTTCGCCGCGCCGAACCTGCTGGTCGGCAACCCGATCGTGCTCAAACACGCGGCACAGTGCCCGGCCTCTGCGGCGGCCATCGAGCAGATCTTCGACGACGCGGGCTACCCGGTCGGTGCGTATACGAACGTATACGCCACCTACCAACAGATCGACCGGATCATCGCCGACCCTCGCGTGCACGGTGTCTCGGTCACCGGTTCCGAACGTGTCGGCGCGCTCGTCGCCGAAGCCGCAGGCCGCAACCTCAAGAAGGTGGTACTCGAGCTCGGCGGTTCCGATCCGTTCATCGTGCTGAGCACCGACGATCTCGCCGCGACGGTCGACGCGGCGCTGGCGGCCCGCTTCTACGAGAACGCGGGCCAGCTCTGTTGCGGCGCCAAGCGATTCATTGTGATCGATGAACTCTACGACGAATTCCTCGAACTGCTCGTGAGCAGGCTCGCGGTGGTCACACCCGGCGATCCGGCAGCGCCGGAGACAGTGCTCGGCCCGGTGTCGTCGCTGGCGGCCGCGCGACACCTGGAGGACCAACTGCGGCGCGCGGTGGCCGGGGGCGCGAAGGTAGTTCTCGGCGGCAAGCGCGACGGAGCCCGATTCGAGCCGACCGTCCTGGTCGATATCGATCCCGCCAACGAGGCGGCCAGGGAAGAATTCTTCGGCCCCTTCGCCCACCTCTACCGAGTGAGCTCCGAAGCGGAGGCCGTCGAGGTCGCGAACGACACGCCGTACGGTCTCGGCTCCTATATCTACTCGACCGACACCGAGCAGGCGTGCCGCGTGGCCGATCAGCTCGAGGTCGGCATGGTGTTCGTGAACCTCGTCGGCGCCGATGAACCCGGTCTGCCCTTCGGCGGGGTGAAGAACTCGGGATTCGGCCGGGAGCTGGGCAGATTCGGCATCGAGGAATTCGTCAACCGCAAGCTCATCCGAATCGGGGCAGGACACCGGTGACGAATTCAGCAATCAGGTGTTATCTTAAAGTCTAAGCAAGCGCTTAGTTATTGCATTGGACAAGGGAGACCGAGAATGAGTGCGCGTTTCGAGGCGAAGACCGCAATCGTCACCGGCGCCAGCCGCGGCATCGGTTTGGCGATCGCCCAGCGGCTCGTCGACGACGGCGCGAAGGTGGTGATCACCGCGCGCAAGCAGGACGCGCTCGACGAGGCGGTCGCCCAGCTGGGCGGGCCCGAGGTGGCCCTGGCCGTCGCGGGCCGCGGTGACGACCCCGCCCACCAGGACGAGGCGATCGAACGTGCGATCGAGACGTTCGGCAGCGCCGACTTGCTGGTCAACAACACCGGCATCAACCCCGTGTACGGTTCGCTGCTCGACGTGGATCTGGATGCCGCGCGCAAAATCCTCGAGGTCAACGTGCTCTCTACTCTGTCGTGGGTGCAGAAGGCGCACCGGGCATGGCTGGCCGAGCACGGCGGCGCCGTGGTGAACATCGCCTCGGTCGCCGGTTTGCGCACTGAACCCGGTATCGCTTTCTACGGCGTCTCCAAGGCCGCGGTCATGCATCTCACCACTTCGCTCGCGCTGGAAATGGGCCCGGCCACCCGGGTGAACGCGGTCGCGCCCGCCGTGGTCAAGACGCGGTTCGCGGCCGCGCTCTACGACGGCCGCGAGGCACAGGACGCCGCCGACAACGCGATGGATCGTCTAGGCCTACCGCACCACATCCGGTCGGTCCTTGCGATCCTGCAGTCGGCGCACG